>JAOPYS010000320.1 GCA_025964465.1 Thermoleophilia bacterium | reverse complement strand
GCCGAGCAGCGAGCCGAGGTCCCAGTCGGCGATGGCCTCGACGCTGGCGTGGTCGGCGACGTTGAAGCGCAGCGGCGTGACGGCGATGGCGTCGCGCCCGACGGCGGCGATGTCGGTCTGCCCCTCGTCCGCGTGGTGGCTGGGGTCGTCGCCGTAGAGCTGGTAGTGGCGCCGCCCGTCCTCCTCCTTGTGCAGGAGGAGCTTGTCGCGGTAGATGCGCCGGCCGAGGATGCCGACCTCCACCCCGCTGACGGCGTCCGGCGGCACGCCCGGGACGTTGACGTTGATCACGAGGCCCTCGGTCCACCCCTCGCGCCGGGCCAGCACGCAGCGTGCGAGGCCGGGCAGGAAGGCCTGCATGGTCGCGTGGTCGAACTCGTGCGTGCGCGGGTAGCCCATCTCGCGCGCCGTGCTCTGCTGCGAGACGGCGATGGCCGGGATGCCGTTCATGGCGGCGTCGAACGCGGCGGACACGGTGCCCGAGTAGGCGACGTCGTCGCCGACGTTGAGGCCGTTGTTGGAGCCACTCACCACGAGCACGGGCCGCGGGCCGGCGAGCTCGAGCACCGCCAGGCGCACGCAGTCGGCCGGGGTTCCCGTGGTGGAGAAGGCGATGTCGGCGTGCGGCACCTCCTCCTCCGTCACCTCGAGCATCTTCCCGAGCGTGATCGACCGGCTCACGCCGCTGCGGTTGCGGTCGGGGGCGATCACGGCGATGCGCCCGAGCGGGGCGAGCGCCTCCACCACGGCGTGCAGCCCGGGCGAATCGATCCCGTCGTCGTTGGTGACGAGGATGGTGTCGCGCGGGTCGTGGGAGGAATCGCTCACGCGGGGCTCCTACCCCGTGGCGGGCGCCCGGCGAACACGCCTCGGCTCAGGGAGCGATGACCTCGAAGCTGATCCGCGCCTGGTACCCGCCCGGAGCGAGCGCGAGGCCCGACTGCATGCCGAAGCGGAACGACGCCGTCGCCCCCGCGAGGGCGGACGTCGTGTTGGCGACGGCCGACGGCGTCGACGGCACGGCGCGCCACGCGGGGCCGTCGGTGGCAGGGCAGGCCGCTCCCGGGGTCCAGGTCGCGACGACGCCCGCCCCGGTCGTGCCGGCCAGGCAGGCAGCGAACAGGCTCGAGCCGGATGCCCACGTCGCGGCCCCGCCGTAGTCGGAGATCCCCGGCGCCGCGAAGGCGTACCCGACGTAGTCGGCGTTCTCGGCCAAGGTGGCCAGGAGGCGGCCGTCGGCCATGTGGACGAGGGCGACGGGCTCGACGTCGACGCCCGGCGTGCTGGGGAGCGAGCGCAGGCCGGCCGTGCCGAACGCACCGTCGAGCGCTCCGGCGGGGGTGAGGCGAGCAACCCCGACGCCACCTCGATTGGCGGTGTGCCCCGCCACGTAGATCGCACCGTCCCCCTCGAGGGCGAGCGACTCGCCGCGATCGGGCGCAGCGCCACCGAAGCTCACGGTGGCCACACCCGCGCTGCCGAAGGCGGGATCCGGGCCCCCGCTGGCGAGGTGCCGGGCGACGCGCATCCGCGCACCGGGGCTCCCGGTCGCGGTGAGCACCTTGCCGTCGGGCTGCACCGCGAGGCCGACCTGGTCCCAGAAGATGGCGTCGTCGATGCTCCACGCCTGCAGCGCGAAGCTTCCGTCGACGGTGCCCGTGCTGGTGAGCCGCACGAGGCGCGCCGTGTCGGTCGCGCCGCCGTCGGTCACCGTCTCGACCACCACCGCGCCGTTCGGCTGCAGCTCGATCCGCTTGCCGCCCTCGTTGGTCCCGGCGCCCGCGTAGCTCAACGTGACGCGGCCGGCCGTGCCCCATGACGAATCGACCATCCCGGATGCGCTGAACCGGTCAACGACGATGTCGTCGTTGCCGTTGCGGCCGGCCGCCAGGATCCGACCGTCCGGCTGGATGGCGAGGTCGTAGTAGATGTCGTCGCCTCCCAGCACCCACGGCCGCAGGATCCCGTCACCGTCGAAGCTGGTGTCGAGCGCGCCCGTGCTGGTGAACCGCACGATCAACATGTCCCGCAGGAAGCCGGCCCCGTACTGGTAGCCCGCGGCGAGCACGGACCCGTCCGCGTCGGGCGCCACCGCCGCGAACACGCCGTCGAAGCCGCTGCCCTCGGTGAACGCGCGGAACCCACCCGTGCCCCACGCGGGGTCGAGCGAGCCGTCGGCGGCGATGCGGGTGACGATGGGATCGCAGTTCCCGCACCGCTCGCCCGCGAGGTAGGTCGTGCCGGCCGGGCCGACGGCGGAATCGTAGGTGTAGGAGTTCGGCCCGGGGTCCCAGCTGCGTCGCCCACCGGTGCCGAACGCTGCATCGAGCACGCCATCGGGGTTGCGGTGCATCGCGACGCCGCTCCCGTCCTCCTGCGCGACGCGGAGCGTGGACGTGCCGTTGGAGGCCCCCCACGTCACCACGCAGTCGCTCGTCGACACGGCTCGTGAACCCGGCAGCACGACCCCGAGCGCGGTGATGCCGGGCGCACCCGGGAGGCAGCCCGAGGTCGAGACGGTCGTTGCGGTGGGCACCGACGCCGAGACCACCGTTCCGGAGGTGGCGCCGGGCGCGCCCGCGACCGCGCCCAGAGCGAGGACCGCTCCCAGCAACAGGCACGAGATGGGGCGCCACCGTTCCATCGACGATGCATCGACACGGCGGGCCTCCCGCTTGAGTGGTGGCTGGTCTCGCGGAGGCGGCCCCGGGTTCAAGCACGGGCGAGCCGCGGTCGATACACCCCTGATGCCCCGAACGCGCCCGAGATGGCAGCTGGTGGTGCGCGCGACCGGCCTCGCGTGCGCCGTGGCGTGCCTCTTCGCGCTGGGGTCCTCCCAGGCCGCGACGAGCTCGACCACAGTGGGCGCCACGGTGCCCTCCGCGACGTCCATCGACACGACGGCGTGCCAGTCGCTCGCCTTCCCCACGTTGCCCGTGAACAGCACGTCGATCGCCCCGAACTGCTCGCTCACGTTCGGATCGAGCAACGACACGGCGCGCCTCACGGCGTGGCAGCAGGACCAGACCGGCGACGCCATGACGCGGCACAGCTCGGCGTGGTCGATCCGCAAGGGCCTCGGGTACCTGTACGGCGCGGCCATCAGTCCGGACGGGGCGCGGGCGTGGATCGGGGGCAACGACGCGAACAACGCGGTCGTGCTGCACACGAGCACCGACGGCGGCCTGACCTGGACCAACCAGACGGCCTGCGCGGGCGAGACGAGGATCTACGCGATCGTCGCGGTCTCGGCGAGCGTGGCGCTCACGGCGGGCGGGCGCATGTGCCGGACGACCGACGGCGGCGCGACGTGGACGACCGTGACGGTGCCCGGGAGCGGCACGATCCGCTCGCTGTCGATCGCGGCGGACGGCACGATCTGGGCGGCGTCCTCCGCCGGCAGCTCGCGCCTGCTGCGAAGCACCGACAACGGGGTGACGTGGATCAACCGGCCGATCCCGGTGGCCGACCTCACGTACGGCCTCGCAGCCCTGTCGGCGACCTCGGCCGTCGTGGTGGGTCGCCACACGAACGGCACGAACTCCGAGTCGGTCGAGTGGCACACGTCCGACGGCGGGCTGACGTGGGCGACCTCCGTCCTCAGCTCGACCACCAACTTCGGCTACTTCGCGATGGCCGCCGACGCGAGCCCAGGCGGCACCGTGCTGGCTGCCAACTACAGTCCGACCAACGGGATCTTCCGCTCGACCGATGGCGGTGCGACGTGGACGGCGCTCCAGCCCGGATTCACGCCGCTGAACGTCCGCTGGATGGGTGGGACGACCTGGGAGGCGGCGTACGCCACGCAGGGCCTCGTCAAGCGGTCGACCGACGACGGGCTGACGTGGTCGGTCGTGCCCACCGGCGCCACGTCATCGCTCCAGGTGTGGAACGTGATGCGCCCCGTCGGCGGGGTCTCCCTGCTGGTCGGCGCGAGCGAACTGGTCTTCCGTTCCACGGACGGCGGCGCGAGCTACACGGAGACGACGCCGACGCGCACGATCTACCGGGCCGTGGCGCACCTCTCGCGGCAGCGGTTCGTCGCCGTCGCGTCCGCAGGTGTGGTGACGTACACGAGCGACGGCGGCGCAACGCTGCAGACCGGCGCCTCCGGGACGGGCGCCGCCTTCGGGGACGTCGAGTCGGACCACGACCGCGCCATCGCGGTCGGCACGGGGGGCACCGTCGTGGTGAGCGACGACGGCGGCGCGACGTGGCAGTCCAGGACCACCGGGACGGGCGCGAGCCTGGCCGACATCGACAGGGCGGAGCGCACCGGGGAGCTGGTGGTCGTGGGCTCGTCGGGCGCGCTCATCAGGTCGACCGACCGCGGCGACACGTGGAGCCCGGTCACCTCCCCGACCGGGACGAGCCTGACCAACGTCGCGGTCTCACCGGATGCGACCAGCATCTGGGTCGCCACCGTGACGGGTGCCCTCTGGTACAGCGGCGACCGTGGCGTGACCTGGGTCGCGCGGCCCGACGGGGAGACCAACAGCGTGGCGACGATGGACCTCAGCTCGCAGGGGGTGCTGCTCGTCGCCCACACCCAGCTGCCCGACCAGAACTCGCACCTGATGCGCACGACCGACCAGGGCATCACGTGGGTCCAGGCGTACCTGATGGCCGGCGTGCTGTACGAGGTGGAGTTCGACTCGCCCTTCCACGCATGGGTCGCGATGTCGGGCGGCGTGGTCGCCGAGAGCCTCGACGCCGGTGTCACGTACTCGACGGTGATCGGCGGCACGACGGGCACCAACAACAACATCTACTCGATCGACGCGGCCGACGGCAACACACTGGCAGGAGTCGGCTCCAACGAGACCATCGTCACCACGGAGCCTGACCAGCAGGTGCCCGACGTGGGCGACGCCGGCGCCAACCTGACCTCCGGCGGGAGCGCCTTCGGCGTGTGCGTGGAGGGCTCCTCGGGTGCCGCGACCAACCCTTGGGCCGTTGCCGGCACCTGCCTCGCCGGCACGCCGGCGCACTGGAACCCCGTGCCGCCGCTGCCGTCGGACCCGGGCGTGAGCGTCGCCACCACCGCATCGCAGGGCAGCGCGACGCTCAACCTCCGGTTCGGGTTCCGCGCCGGCCCGTCCCAGCGCGCCGGCACCTATCGCGCCGCCATCGCCTTCGAGGTGCTCGCCCCCGGGTGACGGCTCAGGCCACCGTGCGCCACGAGCGACGGAACCGCAGCAGGTCCTCGAGGTGCTCGGCGGCGAGCTCGCCCCCACCGAGCGGCCCCTCTGCGAGAGCACGGATACGGCGCAGCTCGCGCGGGTCGAGCACGCGCTCCAGCTCGCGCAGCACGGCCTCGGGGTCCGCGGCGCGCTCGCGCTCGCGCAGCCGCTCCTCCCGGGTCCAGCCGTCCCAGCGGGCCGGCTCGACGACCACGACGGCGGACTGCGTCCCGGACCGCCCGCGAACCCCGGCGAGCGCGCGACGGACGCGGTCGAGCGCGAGCGCCACGAGCGCCGGCCCCCACAGCGCGCCGGGCGCGACCGCCACCGCGGCCAGCAGCAGCGCGAGCGCGGGCCCGCCGCCCGCGGCCAGCGCGAGCAGGCACATCGTCATCGGCACCACGGCCGCGGCAGCGACGCGGCGCACGAACCCGACCACCCCGCGCCGATCGAGCAGCTCGGTCACGGGGTCGACCATGCCGGCCGTCTCGACGCCCGACCCACCTTCGCCCCGCTCGAGCGCGGCGCGGTCCACCCGCACCGTGACCGGGCGCTCGCAGGCGTCGCAGCGCACGACGTAGTCGCGCAGCCCGGTCCACGGCACGGGCGGCTCGGTCCAGGTCGGGGCCTCGCACGACGGGCAGGCGTGCGGGCCACGGGCGATCGCGGCGGCGCGGCTCACCACGGAGGGTGGCAGGGCATCGAGGGTACGCATGAAGGGCTCCTGGGGGCTCGATGGTCGGGCGGCAGTCCATCGGTCGTCGAGCTCGGGGCAACGGGCTCGCCGACCAGGGGCGGTGGCTACCCGACGCTCGGAAAAGGATGCGCGTCGCGCGAATCGGGGGTGCGCTCGCCGCGCCAGCCGGGCGGCGTGGGCACGCCCTCGATCGGCTCCCACGTCACGTCCACGAGGCAGAGCCCCTGCGGCGGCGCGGTCGCGAAGGCGGCACTGCGAGGCGCGCCCGCGAGCATGGCCGCGAACTCCGGGACGCTCGCCTCGCCGCGTGCGGTGGCCAGCATCGTCCCGACGAGGATGCGCACCATGTGGCGCAGGAAGGAGGTGCCGCGCACGGCGTAGACGAGCTCGTCCCCGCGCTCCTCCCAGCGGCTCTCCAGCACGCGACGATCGAAGTAGGTGTGGGCGGTGCGGCTGGGTGTGAAGGCCGTGAACCGGTGCTGCCCGAGCACGGCCGCGGCGGCCGCGTCGAGCACGTCGCGGTCGAGGCGGCGCGGGTGGTGGAAGGTGCAGCGTGCACGCAGCGGGCTGCGAGGCGCGCGGGTCAGCAGCCGGTACTCGTAGGCGCGCGAGGTCGCGTCCGCGCGCGCGTCGAACCCGACGGGTGCCACGACGGATTCGGGGACGGCGACCTCGTAGGGGAGGTTGCCGGTGAGCGCGCGCGCCAGGGCGACCGGCGGGACGCTGCCGCGATAACGCGCGTCGACGACCTGGGCGCTCGCGTGCACGCCCGCGTCGGTGCGGCCCGCGCAGCGCAGGTGCACGTCGCTGCAGCCGAGCGTGGCGAACGCCTCGAGCAGGTCGCCCTCCACCGTCCGCAGCCCGTCGGGCTGGCGCGTCCACCCGTGGTACGGCGTGCCGTCGTACTCGAGGCGCAGGGCGGCGTGGTGCGGGTCGTCGGGCGGCATGGTCAGGCGGAGCGTGACAGGGCGAGCAACGCGACGCCAGCCAGGAGTGCCGCGACGTCGCCGGCGGGGATCCGGCGCGGGCGCCACGCGGTGCGTCGGGCGCGCGGGTC
>JAOPYS010000308.1 GCA_025964465.1 Thermoleophilia bacterium | reverse complement strand
CGTGAACGCGTGCCCGGCATCGTCGCGCACGCGGCCAACAGCGCGGCGCTCCTGCGCGACGAGCGTGCGCACTTCGACGCGGTCCGCCCGGGCGTCGCCACGTTCGGGCTCGACCCTGCGGGCGAGGACCCGACGCGCCACGGCCTCGAGCCCGTCCTGGAGCTGCGGTCGCACGTCGCCGACGTGCGCGCGCTCGCCCCCGGGGAGAGCACCGGCTACGGTCGCTCCTTCGTCGCCGACCGGCCCGTGCTGGTGGCCGAGGTGCCGATCGGCTACGCCGACGGCGTGCGCCGCGCCCTCGCCAACGTCGGCACCGCGCTCGTGCGCGGCGAGGCGCGCCCCATCGTCGGCAACGTCAGCATGGACCACATCTCGCTGCTCGTGGACGACACCGTCGCCGTCGGCGACGTGGTCACGCTGATCGGGCGGGACGGCGACGCACGCCTCAGCGCCGAGGACCACGCCCGCTGGGCTGGCACCATCAACTACGAGGTGACGTGCGGCATCGCCGGTGAGCCACGCCTGCTGCGTGCGCACGTGCAGGGCGGCTGACCGCACGGTGGCCGCCAACGTGCCAGCCGCCCTGGTCGACGGCGTCGACCCGGTGCGGCGCGAGGTCGCCGGGTGGGTCGGCGAGGAGGCCGCGGGCTCCACGTGGCTCGTCGGCGGGGTCGTCCGCGACGCGCTGCTGGGCCGGCCCCTGCCCGACGTGGACATCGCCACGGCAGCCGACCCCGAACCGGTCGCCCGGGCGATCGCGCGCGCGACCGGTGGCACGGCGTTCCGCATGGGCGACCGCCCCGGCGACGAGGCCGGCTGCTGGCGCGTGGTCACGGCGCCGGGGACGGCGCCCGCCGTCACGCAGTACGACGTGTGCGCCCTGCGCGGCGGCGCCCTGCGCTCCGACCTCGCCGCCCGCGACTTCGCGGCCAACGCGCTCGCCGTGCCGCTCGTCGGCCCACTCGAGGTCGTCGACCACCACGGCGGGCTCGACGACGTGGCCACGGCGACGGTGCGCATGGTCGACGCCGCCGCCTTCGACGACGACCCCCTCCGCATGCTGCGTGCCGCGCGCCTGGCCCACGTGCTGGGCTGGACGATCGACCAACCCACCTGCGACGCGATTCGCACTCGATCCGCGCGCGCCGCCGAGCCCGCGGGCGAGCGCACCTTCGCGGAGCTGCGTGCCCTGCTGCTGCACCCCGAGGCCCGCCGCGGGTGGCGGCGCCTCGAGGCGCTCGACCTGGACCTCGCCGTGCTCCCCGAGCTGCGCGCCTGCCACGGCATCGCCCAGAGCGCCTTCCACCACCTCGACGTGCACGAGCACACGCTCGCGGTGCTCGACAACGCCGAGGACCTGCTCGCCGCCCCGGACTTCTGGCTGCCGCTGCCCGACGAGCCCGGCCTCGTCGCCACGCCGCTCGACGACGATCGTCGCCTCGTCGTGCTGCTGGCCGCGCTGCTGCACGACCTCGGCAAGCCCGGCACGCGCGCCGTCCTCGACGACGGCCGCGTCAGCTTCGCCGGGCACGACACCACCGGCGTGGTCATCGCGGGCGTCATCGCGGACCGCTGGCGGCTCTCCAACGTGGTCCGTCGCGACCTGGGGCGCCTCGTCGGCACCCACCTCGCCCTCGGCTACCTGCTGCACGGCGACCGCTCCCCCCGTGACCGCTGGCGCTTCCGCCAGGAGCTCGCGCCCGTCGTCGCCGAGGGCGTGCTGCTGAGCGTCGCCGACCGCCTCGCCACCGCGGGCGTCGCCGACCGCCGCCGCTGGGTGCGTGCCCACCTCGACCTCGCGCGCACCGTGTGGGCCGACCACTGGCGCGAGCAGCGCGACGGCGTGCCGCGGCCGCTGCTCGACGGGCGCGCCATCGCCGACGTCGCCGGCGTTCCGCCGGGGCCGCGCGTGGGCGAGTTCGTCGCAGCGCTCGCCGAGGCGCAGGCCGTGGGCGAGGTCACCGACCGGGCGGCAGCGGAGCAGCTCGTGCGATCGCTCGCAGGCGCCTGATCAGGCGTGCGCGCGGATCCAGAGGCCGATCGACATGACGAGGCACACCACCCCACCGACCAGCAGCACGTATCCCCAGTCGCGGGCGAACGCCGCGGCGCCGTCGCGCTGCCACAGGGTCCAGGCCCAGGAGGCGATGAGGATGAGTGCGAGGACGAGGAGGGAGGTCATGGCGGGCGTGCGCTCGACCGGTTGCTTCGTCGTTCGACGCGTTCTGCGACCGGCGCGGGCGATAGCGTGCGCCCGATGATACTCCTCCCATCGGAGCTGCACGTGGCCGCGAGGCACGCCCCGTGATCGGGGGCCTGGTGGTCGATGCGCTCGTGCTGCTCGCCATCGGGGCGTTCGGCTGGGCGGGGATGCAGCTCGGTGGCCGCGCGTCGATCGGCCGTCTCGTTGCCTGCTACGTCGCGTTCGCCGTCGCGGCACTGCTGCGTGATCCGATCGGGTCGCTCGTGCGCTCGGCGCTGGGCACGAGCGTCGACTTCTCCCGCCTCCTCGCCATGGTGCTCGTCGGCATCGCCACGTTCATCGCCACGGCGAGCATCGCGACCTACTGGCTGCGCCGGCGCGCCAT
>JAOPYS010000288.1 GCA_025964465.1 Thermoleophilia bacterium | reverse complement strand
CGCCGCTGCCCGGCCTGCCGCCGACGAAGCGTCGCCACATCCGGTCGGGCGACGACTTCGGCGTGCGCGTCGAGGGCATCGAGGACGCCGCCGGCGTCGCGGTGCGCATGGCCAAGTGCTGCATGCCGGTCCCCGGCGACCCGATCAAGGGCTACATCTCGCTCGGGCGCGGCATCACCATCCACCGCGGCGACTGCCCCAACGTGCGCGCGCTCGAGCGTACCCCGGAGCGGTTCACCCCGGTGCACTGGGAGGGCCGGCCCGACGCCGCGTTCCGCGCCGAGATCCAGATCGAGGCATGGGACCGCGTGCGCCTGCTCGAGGAGATCAGCCGCACCATCTCCGAGCACGGCTGCAACATCGTGCAGCACCAGGGCGTGGTCGATGACCAGATGGTGAAGGAGCGCTTCACGGTGGAGCTCGGCGACGTCACGGTGCTCAAGAGCCTGCTGGCCGCGCTGCGCAACGTCGAATCGATCTTCGACGCCTACCGTGTCACGCCCGGCAACGGCTGACGCGCGGCATCACGCCTCGGCGATCGCCTGCTTGAGGAGGTCGACGGCCTCGCGCACGCCGGCTCGCCCGACGTTCCCGTAGCCGAGGCTGACGTGCGGGGGCTCGAGGCTCCAGTTCGTCCCGATGACGTCGCGCGAGTCGCCGAGGAGGATCGCCGCGTCGCGCGCATCGTCCTTCGCCTCGCTCGACGCCTTCCGCTCGAGGGCGGTTCCGATCGTCTCGACGCCCTCGTCGATCGCCCGGAAGGTGCGGTCGGCGTTCGGCGTGTCGTCCTCGTAGTGGAGCGCGTCCTCGAGCTTGACGACGACCTCGCCCAGCTGGCGTTGGAAGGAGGTCGGGCGGGCGGTGGCGGTGGCGAGCTGCATGGCGGCGTCCTCGATCGGGTTCGCCTCACCCTCGTCGTGCCGCTCCGGACGCGACGGCACGTGTCGCCCCTGCGACCCATCAACGGCCTGTGCTGGCCGCAGGGGGACCCGGCTCACGGCGCGAGTACGTCGATCGTGAGTGGAGCGGCGTACCGACCGGGGGACTGCGCGGTCGGTACGCGGAACCCGAACCGGAAGGTCGCCGACGACGTGGTGGTGTTCGCGGTGGCCGTTGCCACCTGGGCACCGGCCGCCAGAGCGGTCGACGCGACGGGCCGCCACCCGGCCGAGTCGGCCGGCCCGCACGCGGCCGTGCCCACCGCGATCCAGGGCGCGGTCGCGGCCGAACTGCCGACGGAGTCGAGGCAGGCGCCGAACATGCCGGCGCCGTCGTTCCAGTCGCTCACCCCGGCGGCGTGGTCGGGCACCGGGATGCCGGCGAATCGCATGACGAGCTGGTCCTGGTTCGCTGCGATCGCGTACCCGCCGGCGTACAGCGATCCGTCCGCCCCTTCTCGGACCTCGTTGAACCCCGAATTGCCGGTGCCGAC
This sequence comes from Thermoleophilia bacterium, assembly GCA_025964465.1. Classification (GTDB taxonomy): domain Bacteria; phylum Actinomycetota; class Thermoleophilia; order Gaiellales; family SKUG01; genus JAGQUL01. The sequence goes on along the minus strand of JAOPYS010000288.1, from coordinate 6,050 downwards.
CCCTGCGTAGGCCACCCCGCCGGGCCCCATCGATGCGTCGGGTGTGCCGTCCGCCTCGATGCGTGCGAGCGCGAACCGGTTGGCCGTATCGTCGAACGCGTACCCTGCGCCGACGATCCGTCCATCCGCGAGCTCATCGATGCCGCTGATGCCCGTGTTGCGTGCCCCGCCGTCCCAGGTCCAGAGCCCCCCGGTGCCGAACGAGGCGCGCGGCACGCCGGTCGGCGACGTCCGGCCGATCATCCCCTTGTAGGTCGTCCCGTTGAACGTGTAGGCCGCGAACCCGATGTCACCGTCGGCGAGGCCTCGGACGTCGCCGATGCCCTCGGCGGTCCCGATCGAGGCGAACTGGAGCCACCCCGCGGCGCCGAAGCTCGTGTCGACGGCACCGTCGGCGCGCAGCACGAGCAGGTGCATGGTGTACGTCGCGCTCGCACCGGGACCGTTGTTCTGCCCGCCCAGGACGATGCGCCCGTCCGGCATCAGGTCGGCCGTGTAGGCGAAGTCCCACGCGGTGCCGCCGCTGTTGGCTGTCGTGATGCCGTTGGTGCCGAAGGTCGTGTCGACCTGGCCGTTGGCGAGCAGGCCGACGGCCGCGAGGTCCCAGACGCCGGCGAAGTTGTTGGCCTCGCCTGTGACGACGAGCGTGCCGTTCGGCCGGACGAGCACGTCATGGGCCCAGTCCTGTCCGGTGCCGACCGGCACCTGCGCCAGACCGGCGGTCCCGAAGGTCGGGTCGGCGACGCCCGCTGCGCTGTATCGCTCGACCCCGAAGTCGAATCCACCAGCCCCGGTGATCGGACCGGCGACCAGCAGCTTGCCGTCCGGCTGGAGGGTGAGGCCCAGGTCATAGCGCTGCGGGGGAGCGACCAGCCGCGTGGTCAGCACGCCGGACGTCCCGAACGCCGGGTCGGGCGTCCCGTTCGCCAGGATGTGGCGCACGCACATCCGCCAGGTCCCCGCGAAGTCGGACCATCCCCCGACGTAGCTCGAGCCGTCCGGGGCGACCTCGAACGCCGTCACGCTGTCAGTGCCCGGACCGGCCGCCCCGATGTTCGCCCCGCCGGTGCCGAAGCCCGCGGCGGGTGTGGCGTCGGCGTAGCGGAACATGCCGACGCCGGCTCCATCTGGTTGGTACATGCGCAGCCGCGCGACATCGTTGGAGGAGCCGAAGGTGACGGTACAGGGCGCCGCGGTGGTGGCCGAGGTGCCGGGCAGCACGACGCCGAACGACCGGGCCGCAGGCCCACACCCGGTGAGCGACAGGTTGGTGGCGCTGGGGACGGTGGCGGCGACGACCGTGCCCGACGTCGCGGAGCGACCGACCGCAGGCAGGGTCGCCGCGACGATCGCCAGGAGGGCGACCAGACATGCAGGGATCTTCCAGCGTCCGACCATTCCGTCCTACATCGGCAGGAAACGGGCCGAGGTCAATCATCGCGCGCGCATCCTGAACGATTTCATCTTCGCACGGACGCGGCGCGATGGGCTATGCGACGCACCAGCCGCCGCGTCCCCGAGCAGGGCTCTCAGCCCATCGCCTCGAAGGCGTCGACGAGCGCGCGGACGCGGTCGTCGATCGGCTCGGGGCGACGCGCGTCGAGGTCGACGTTGACCATCGTCTGCGTGGCGGAGGCGAGGTGCTTGTCGCTGCCGTCACCGGCGAGGACCACGTCGAACTCGAAGACGATCGACGTGCGACCGACCTTCGCGACGCGACAGAACACCTCGAGGACGTCGTCGAACGCCGCCGGGGCGTTGTACGTGATCTCGAAGGCCCGCATGACGAACTCACCGCGCGCCACGTCGTCGTGCGCCGCGAACCCGAGGTGGCGCCAGTACTCGACACGGGCCATGTCGAAGTAGGGCGCGTAACGCCCGTAGTAGACGATGCCCTGGGCGTCGGTGTCGCTGAACGCCACGCGGGTGGCGGCACTGAAGGAGAACGGTGGGCGCTCGGTGGTGGGGCCGGCGATGCCCGTCAGCTGGCGGCGCTCGCCGCCCGTCATGCCCGCACGCCGGCGGTGCCGCCCACGTGGCCGATGCGGTCGCCGGAATCCGAGCGGATCAGTGCGAGCACCTCGTCCCGGCGTCGCTCCATGTCCTCGCGCGAGACCACGGATTCGAGGTTGAGCCGGAGGAGGGGTTCGGTGTTGGAGGGACGCACGTTGAAGTGCCAGTCGTCGTAGTCCACCGACACGCCGTCGACGTGCGTGATCCGCGCGTCGGCGTACGCCTCCTTGAGCTGCTGCAACCGCATCGGCACGTCCGTCACGGTCGAGTTGATCTCGCCGCTGATGAAGTACCGGGAGCGGATGTCGGCGACGAGGTCGGACAGGCCGCCGCCGCTCTCGCTCACGAGCTGCAGCAGCATGAGCGCCGGCACCACGCCCGTGTCGACCCCGTGGAAGCCGCGGAAGTAGTAGTGCCCGCTGATCTCGCCCGCGAATGCGGCGTCCTCCTGCTTCATGCGCGCCTTGATGAAGGCGTGGCCCACCCGGCTGGCGATCGCCGTGCCACCGAGCCGCTCGATCGTGTCCGGCACCGCCCGGCTCGCGCGCACGTCGTAGAGGATCGTCGACCCGGGCTCGCGCCGCAGCGTCAGCTCGGCCAGCACCGCCGTGATGAAGTCGCCGTCGACGAAGGCGCCCGTGTCGTCGACGAAGAAGCAGCGATCCGCGTCGCCGTCGAAGGCGATGCCGATGTCGGCGCCGTGCTCGCGCACCTTGGCGACGATGAACTCGCGGTTCTCCTCGAGCAGCGGATTCGGCTCGTGGTTGGGGAAGGTGCCGTCGGGTTCGGCGTTGTAGGCGAACAGCTCGATCGGCAGGCGCTCGAGCAGGGGCATCGCCAAGGTCGGGCCGATGCCGTTGCCACCGTCGACCACGACCTTCAGCGGGCGCACCTTGTCCACGTCGATGAAGCTCCAGACCAGCCGCTGCCAGTCCTCGACCGCGTCGACCACCGTCACCGAGCCCGCCTCGACGCCCACGACGGGCCCCTCGGGGGCGCCGTTCGCCTCGAACGCGAGGGCCAGGTCCCGCACGTCCATCAGCCCGCTCTCCTCACCGACGGGCTGTGCACCGCGTTTCACGCACTTCATGCCGATGTAGTGCGCGGGGTTGTGCGAGGCGGTCACCATGATGCCGCCGTCGAGGTCCCGCGAGGCGACCGTGTGGTACAGCACCTCGGTGCCGACCAGGCCGATGTCCTCGACGTTCGCCCCGGCGTCGGTCATGCCGCGCACCAGCGCCGCCGCCACGCTCGGCGCCATGGTCCGCATGTCGCGGCCGACGGCCAGGGTCGTCGCGCCGAGGAACTCGACGTACGCCCGCCCGATGGCGTACGCACCCGCCTCGTCCAGCTGGTCTGGGTACGTGCCTCGCACGTCGTACGCCTTGAATGCGGCTCGGTCACACGCCATCGTCTTCGCCATCGCTTTCGTCGAAGGTGCCCCACGCATCGCGGAGCTGTCGCCAGGTGGTCTGCATGTGCTGCGGCATGACGCGCACGTCCGCCAGCAGCGGCATGAAATTGACATCGCCTTCCCACCGCGGCACGAGCTGCCAGTGCAGGTGGTCGGGGATGCCGGCGCCTGCCGCCGAGCCGAGGTTGAGCCCGACGTTGAAGCCGCCGGGGGTCATCGCCCCGCGGATCGTGCGGATCGCGGTGGCCAGCAGTTCCTGCGCCTCGCGGCTCTCGTCCGCGGTGAGCTGCTCGAGCCCCGCGACGTGCCGGTAGGGCACCACCATCAGGTGGCCGGGGTTGTACGGGTAGAGGTTGAGCACGACGTAGGCGTGCTCGCCGCGCGCGAGCACGAGCGCCTCGGCGTCGTCGGTCTCCGCGTGCTTCGCGCACAGCACGCACCCGTCGGGGCGCTCGCCGCGCACGTACTCGAGCCGCCACGGGGCCCACAGGTTCTCGACCGGTGCCATCGCGGTGATCCTACGCAGGCAGGGATGCCGGCGGGGCCGCTGGAACCCGCGAGCCCCACGGCGCGAAGAGCAGGAGACCACACGCACGCTGGGGGGCGCGCTATGCAGGTTCCACGATTGACCGTTCCGCTGGAGTTGCAGCGCCTGCGATCATCCGTCGACGCGCTGATAGCGGACGGATCCGCGCTCAGCGACGACCTCATGCCGGTGGTGGTCGGCGATTCCGGCTCCGCTGCCGGCCTCGTCCGCCGCGCGGGAGCGCTGGAACGCGGGGTCGCGCAGGTCGTTCGCACCTTCGAGGTGCGCAGCCCGGGATCGGCCCTGGGGACCGACATCGCCCGAACACACGTCGACACTGCGGCGCGGGCAGCCACGCTGGTGAAGTCCTCGCACCACGGTGCGGCGCTCCCCGAGGCCGACCGGTTTCGGATGCTCGACCTGCAGGACGGCGTCGACGAGACCGTCACCAGCCTCCGTCTCCGTCGGATGGACCTGCAGTCCGAGGTGCGCGCCGTGCACCGCAACCAGGTCGTCGCAGGCGTCGTCGGTGTCGGCGCCGCAGCGGGCCTGGTCGGGCTGGGCGCAGCGGCGCTCGACGGATCGTCCGGGGTCGGCTCGGGGGGCGACGAATCGCGACGCTCGTATCCGACGCACCCGTCGTACCCCGGGTCGGGGAGCGGGTACGGGAGCCCCGGCGACGAGGACTTTTAGGAGCTAGGCGGCGCGACGCTCCGGCGCGCCGGGTGCGGCGCCGCCGCCCGGCAGCACCTCGCCGCTGCGGATGAGCTGCACGAGGTGGCCGACGACGTCCGGGTCGAAGCGTGCCCCCGCGTCGCGCATCAGTTCGGTCGTCGCGTCGAGCAGGCTCATCGCCTGGCGGTAGGGACGGTCCGTGGTCATCACGTCGAACGCCTCGGCGGCGAGCACGATGCGCGACCCGATCGGGATGTCGTGACCGGCGAGGCCGAGCGGGTAGCCCGTGCCGTCGAAGTGCTCGTGGTGGTGGCGCACCCACGCAGCGATGTCCCCGAGGCCCGCGTTCATGACGATCTGCGCGGAGAGGTCGGGGTGGCGCTTGATCTGCTCGAACTCCTCGGGCGTGAGGCGCCCCGCCTTCTGCACCAGCGACTGCTCGAGCCCGAGCTTGCCGACGTCGTGGAGGAGGCCGCACAGGTACATCTGGCGGGCGAACGCGTCGTCGAAGCCCATCGCCGTCGCGATCTTCGCGCTGACGCGGCCCACCGTCTCGGAGTGCTCGCTGCCGAACCCCTCGAGCATGTCGACGGTCTGCACCAGCATCTTGGCGGCCTTCATCTGCGAGTCGCGCTCGCGCGTGTTGACGCGGTCGTCCTCCGCCACGTTGGAGACCTTGCCGGGATCGAAGACGACGGTGTGCTTCTTGCCGTTCATCTTGGCCGCGTAGGCCGAGCTGTCGGCGAGCTGGTAGAGCGTGGACTGGTCCTTCGCGTGGATCGGGAAGGACGCGATACCGCCCGAGAACGTCTGCACCGCACCGTTGGGCCCGGCCGTGGCCAGCACCTCCATGATGCGGTCCATCACGGCCTTCGCCTCCTCGGGCGAGGTCGACGGGAAGATCACGCCGAACTCCTCGCCGCCGAGGCGGGCGGGCAGGTCGTACGGGCGCAGCGTCGAGGAGAACGCAGCGGCCGTGCGCATGAGCACGGCGTCGCCCTCCTGGTGGCCGAAGGTGTCGTTGACGGCCTTGAAGTCGTCGAGGTCGATCATGGCGATGGTCGTCATCTCGCCCGTGCGCGAACAGCGGTACAGCTCCGCGGCCAGCGCTTCCTGGAAGTAGCGGTGGTTGCGCAGCTGCGTGAGCGGGTCACGCGACGCGCGCTCCTGCTCGAACTGGAGGGCCTGGTTGAGCTGCGTGGTGAGCGCCGCGTTCTCCGCCGCCCGCGACTGGAGGGAGCGTGCCATCTTGTTGACGTCGGCCACGAGCTCGCCCAGCTCCTCGTACTCGGCGGTGTCGAGGTACCCGACGCGCGCCGACAGGTCGCCGCCGGCGATGCGCCGCGCGACCTGGCGCAGGTCCTGCAGCCGCGTGAGCAGCACGCGGGGGATGCGGTTGGCGGTGAAGAGCGCGACCACGAG
>JAOPYS010000268.1 GCA_025964465.1 Thermoleophilia bacterium | reverse complement strand
TTGAGCGAGAAGCGGAAGTGCGCCGGGGTCGTCCGCGCCCACCGGGCCCACGTCGCCGCGTCGTGGTGGCGGTAGAACGAGGAATTGACCTCCGATGCCGACAGCACGGTGGCGTAGCTCGCGAGCGTCCCCTCGCGCTTGCGCCGCGGGTCGGTCCGCAGCTGGGGGTCGAGCGGGATGTTCCACCGCGCCGTCCCCACGCGGACCGGTACCAACGTCACGTCAGTCGGGGTCCTCGCCCAGCATGCGCGCGCGCATGCTGGCGACGACGGATGTGTGCCGCTCCGGTCGGTACGCGATGTAGGCGCGCGCGAACTCGTCGCTCGGGATGAGCTGCTTGCCCAGGTCGCCGAACTCCTCCACTGCCTCGAGCACGAGTGCGCCCTCGTAGTCGAGCCCCTCGTTGCCCGGCTTCACGCCCGTGCTGACGATGTTGATCGCGTCGCCGATCGGCTCGTACGTGAGCCACGCCACCTGGTCGGAGCCGACCCACAGCTCCATGCGGCCGGCGTCCTTGTTGTGGTTGATCGACCGCGGCAGCTCCTTGACCGGCTCGGCCGAGGCCAGGTGGAAGGTCGCGTCGTCGACGAAGCAGTAGCTCCACCACTCGCCCGGCTCGATCGAACGGATCACCGGGTGCGATTCCTGCTCCGCGTGCTTGCGCGCGTGCTGGCCGGGCGAGCTGTCGCAGCACCCGACCTCGCCACACGTCATGCACATGCGCAGGTGCACCCAGTGCCCGCCCTCGGCGAGGCAGGTGTCGCACCCGTCCACCTCGTCGGGGCCTTCGATGATCTGGATGGACGCGAGATGCGCGCAGGGGGATGCAGCCATGCCGAGAGCGTACCTGCCGCGGCCCCGTGACAGCGAGTTGGGCGTTGCAACGGAACGATTCCGGGCAGGAGGGAGCCATGAGCGATGTGACGATCCAGGTTCGCGACAACGGTCCGCTGCGGATCGAGGGGCCCGTGCGGCTCGTCGACCAGTCGGGCGAGGAGATCGCCTTCGAGGGCGACGTGCTCAAGCTGTGCCGCTGCGGCGCGAGCTCGACGAAGCCGTTCTGCGACGGCGAGCACGGCCGCATCGGCTTCGATGCCGTGCACACGCGCGCGCCGGCCGACGAATAGCGCAGCGCAGTGGACGGAGGGCGACCACCGCGGATGGCGAGCCGCAAGCGCCGCCGTCCCCAGCACGTGCCGGCGGACGACAGTGGCTGGATCGCCTCGACGGATGCGCGCGTCGCGCACGCGCGTTCGGCGGAGGACCTCGCGGCCGAGCGGGTGCAGCGCTTCGACCAGCGCGCCTTCCTCGCGGCCTTCGGCACGCCGAACCCCGCCGACGCCGCCATCGAGTGGACGGTCACGGACGAGTTCACGCGGCGCTTCGACAAGCTGCGCGGGCGCAGCCGCCGTGCCTTCGCCGCCGCGCTCGAGCAGCTGGTCGCCGACCTGCTCGCCAGCCCCGCGGGCGAGCCGCGCTTCCACGAGTCGCTGCACGTGCGCCCGCTGCGGGTGGCGGCGCCGCTCGAGGCGGTGCGCGTCCTGTCGTGGTCGGCGGAGGGCCGCGCGACCTTCGTCCTGGACGGACGCCGGGTCACGTGGCTGGCCATCGGCCCGCACGGTTCACCCAACCGCAAGGGCGCCCGCAACCGGTGACGGGTCAGGCGCGCCAGCGCTTCTGCAGCGCGCGCATCTCCTCCCACGACCGCGTGTTGATCACCTGCTCGGGCCCGAGCCCCGCCCGACGCGCCACCGCCACGCCGTGCTCGACGATGCCGAGCGTGTCCGCGCCGTGCGCGTCGGAGTTGATGCACAGCAGCACGCCGGCCTCGGCGGCGCGGCGCGCGGTCGGGGAGTCGAGGTCCAGCCGGTCCGCGGAGCTGTTGATCTCGAGGCACGTGCCCGTCGCAGCCGCGAGCTCGATGAGGCGTTCGGTGTCGAGCTGGGTCTTCGCGCGGCGCAGCAACAGGCGGCTCGTGGGGTGGCCGATGCAGTCGACGAACGGGCTGCGCATCGCCTGCTCCATCCGTGCCGTGATCTCGTCGCGGTCCTGGCGCTGCCGTGAGTGGATCGAGGCCACCACCCAGTCGAGCCGCCCCAACGTGTCGGCGTCGAAGTCGAGCGAGCCGTCGGGCAGGATCTCCAGCTCGATGCCCTGCAGCAGCGTGAAGTCCTCCGGCAGCTGGGCGCGCACCACCTCGATCTCGCGCCACTGTGCCGCCAGGTCGCCCGGACCGAGCCCGTTGACGATGCGCAGCGACCACGAGTGGTCGGTCACGGCGAGGTGGCCGAGGCCGCGTTCGATCGCGGCGCGCGCCATCGTGGCGATGTCCGCGCGCCCGTCGCTCCAGGTCGAGTGGCAGTGCAGCTCGCCACGCAGGTCCTCGACCCGGACCAGGTGGGGCAGGCGCTCGCCGCGGGCGAACGCGTCGCGCGCGTCGTCGATGGCCTCCGGGCGGTCGCGCAGCTCGGGCGCGATCCACGCGAGCCCGGCGCGCTCGTAGAGCGCCGCGGCGCTCGCGGGCGAAGGCTGGGCCGCGTCGCCAGCGAGCTCGAGAACGGTGGCCGCGTGCTCGGCCGGGCCGATCGCGGACAGGCAGGTGACCGCCGCGTGCGCCTCGTCCGTGACGTGGATGCGCAGGCCGGCGCCGCTCAGCGCGTCGAGGCCGAAGGTGGTGGCGCGGTCGCCGGCCGTCGCCACCTCGTCGACGCCCCGCCAGCCCCGGTGGTCGAGGACGTCGCGCACGCCGGCCGCCGCGGCTTCCGCGTCGCGGGCGACCACGACGACGTCGACGACGTCCACCAGCTCGCAGCCGCGCGCGAGCTCGCCCGCGTCGTGGACGCGCAGCACGCCGTCGATCGAGGTTCGCAGGACCGTCTCGATGTCGCGCACCGTGCGCCGTGCGTGCGAGCGCAGGAGCGGCTCGCCGAGCTCCTCGGGGGCCTCCTCGAGCTGGTGCAGCGCGAGCCGCACCGCGTCCACCGTCACCGGCCCCACACCACGCACGGCTGCGAGGCGGCCGTCGTCGACCATCTCCATGAGGTCGTCCGCGGTGCGGGGCCGCAGCGTCTCCCAGATCGCCGCGGCGGTCTTCGGCCCCACGCCCGGCAGCCGCGTGAGCAGCAGGCGCACGGGCGGCGCCTCCTGGCGCAGCTGCTCGAGGCGACGGATGGTGCCCGTCTCGCACAGCTCGACGATGCGCGACTGGATCGAGGCGCCGATGCCGCGCAGCTCGGTCGCGGTGCCGGCCATCGCCAGCGCGCCGACCGACACCGGCACCCGCACGATGCTCGCGGCTGCGTTGCGGTACGCCCGCGCCGGATGGTGCGCGCCCAGGAATCGCGAGTGCAGGGAGAGCTCCTCCAGCGCCTGCGCGATCTCACGGTTGGACGGGTGTTCCATGCCCGGGGAGGTTCCCGCTCCGGTGACTGCGCAACGGGGCGCGGTCCCGCACGACCTCAGCGGACCAGTTCGTACGATCCGTCCGTGCGGCGGCGCGAGGGCAGGTCGGTCTGGACCATGCGCGCGGCGGCGTGGATGTTCACCGAGTGCATGGGCTCCGTGCCCACGTTGGTGAATCCGTGGGGCGTGTCCGCCGGCACCACCAGCACGTCGCCCGGTCCGACGTCCACCGCCTCCTCGCCGACGGTGAAGCGCACGGCGCCGTGCTGGATCACGAACGTCTCGGTGTACGGGTGCGTGTGCAGGTCGGGGCCGTCCCCCGGCGCGTCCCGGCTCACGTAGAAGGACACGCCGGATCCGTGGTCCAGGCCCTGGAACTGCGCGGTCGTGGAACCGTCCGGCGTGAGCCGGTCGACGGAGGTCACGAGGCGGTCGCGGGTGGCTGCATCCATGCCGCGATCGTGCCCGCGAGGCGGCCAAACATGCGCCGTTCGTGCGATTCGGACGTGATTGCGTCGTCGGCTGTGGCTAGGATCCCGTTCTCAACCATCGACTCGAGGCGGATCGAACAACATGCCCCTTACTCAGACCCAGCTCGTCACGACGCTCGTCGAGAAGACCGAGCTCTCCAAGAACGACGTCAAGAACGTGCTCACCGCGCTCGAGGAGACCATCCTCAGCGAGATCGGCAACGCCGAGAAGTTCAAGTTCGCCGGGCTCGTGCAGCTCGAGGTGA
>JAOPYS010000262.1 GCA_025964465.1 Thermoleophilia bacterium | reverse complement strand
CGATGAGCGCGCAGGAGATGCGCTCGCCCGTCGACAGCAGCATGTCCATCTCGCGCTCGTTGGGGCTGGCGGAGACGTCGTTGGCGAGGTCGATGAGGTGGTCGGTGGACTTGCCCATCGCGCTCGCGACCACGACCACGTCGCTGCCGGCCTCGCGGGCCGCGACGGCGCGCTGGGCGACGCGGCGGATGCGGTCGGCGTCGGCGACCGACGTGCCGCCGAACTTCATCACGAGCAGGGGTCGTCCACCGGCGCGGGTCGTGTCGCTCGTGATCTTGGCGAGCGACTCGTAACCGCCATCTTGAACGTCATTGCTGAGAGGTACGGCGTCCATCACGTCAAGGCTAGCGGACCATCAGGGGCGGCGGCTGGTGCGTCAGTTCCATAGGCCATCAGGCCCATTTTTCTGCATCGCGTTTACAGATGTCGCGATGAGCGCGATAATACGGGTGCTGGGTAGCCCCCAGCCCACTTGGATTACCGGGGAGCCCTTGGGCTCCCCGCTCTTGTTTTGGGGGTGCCTCATGGCACAGCGCACATTTGCTTTCATCGACTACTGGAACTTCCAGCTCAACTGGAACGATCATGTTCCAGACGGCAAGACGAACAACGCTATCAATTGGCGCTCACTCGGCAAAAATTTACAGCAGAAAGCCGAGTTTCTGTATCAGCGTGAACTTCGCAAGCGGGACTACCTCGATCTGAAGGGACGCGAGATCTTCGCTGGCCTGACGGAGGGCGATTCCAACTCCGAGACGACGAGGAGATGGCTCGAAGACACAATCGGGGCACGGTACGGTTGGCAGTGCCATATCCGCAACAATAAGCGCCGCCCGAAGCCTGCCTATTGTCAGAAGTGTGTCCGCAAGCATGCCTCCTGTCCCACATGTGGCGAGAAGTTTTTTGTGAACGAGGAGAAGGGGGTGGACACCGCGCTTGCTACCTCGCTTATGGCTCGTGCTTGGGACGCGGACATGGACGTAGCCATCCTGCTCACGTCAGATAGCGACTTCATTCCGGCGGTCGAGCACTTGAAGAAGAAGGGTGTCCACGTAATCAACTTCACGTGGGAGAAGAAGGGATACGAGCTTCGCGGCGCGAGCAGCGCTTCCGTCACATTCGACTCGTGCTGGCAACAGTTTTCGCGCTAACCCACGCGCCATCCACAAACGCGGTGACCGGTCGATGACCTCAAGCTAGGCGGCGCCAAAGCGCCAGGGCGGCGTGTCGGTGGGCTCGAACGGCGGGCGCGTGGCGTACGCCACCTCCGGGTCGTTCGTGTCCTCCTCGACCGCAGCCCCGTGGCGTGCGGCGACCGGGTCGGCGACGTAGGTGCCCCACTCGGGGCCCTCGCTCCAGCGCGGGTCGCGGTTGCCGACCATGAGCACCGCGGATGGGCGGTCACCAGCGCCGACGAAGACGTGGGCGGTGCCGGCGGGGCAGTGCACGAGGTGGCCGGCGCGGACGGGGTGCTCCTCCCCTTCGATGATGGCGATCGCCTCGCCGCCGAGCACGAGCATGGTCTCGTCGTCGCGGTGCTCGCGGTGGTAGCGGCAGTTGGGCTGGCCGGGCTGCATGACCTGGATGTTCATCCCGTACTGGTCGAAGTGGAAGAGGTGGTCGATCCGGCCGCGCGCGACGGGCCCGTTGTCGACCCACGGGATGTCGTCGAGGTGGACGGCGAACCAGCCGTTGTCGCCGCGGTGCAGGGCGTGCAGCCCGCCCTCCGGGCGCGGCGACCGGTCCAGCCTCCACGACCACGGCGCCGCAACGGGGGCGTAGTCGGGCACGCCGGCGTAGGCCACCTCGGAGTCGGCCGTGGTCTCGGTGACGCTCGCGCCGAGCGCGGCGGCGTGCGGGTTGGCGACGTACTCGCCCCAAGGGCCACCCTCGGGGGCGCGACCGCGCGCGCCGAGCATGAGGATGGCGCCGGGGCGCTCGCCCCGACACACGAAGGCGTGCGCCGTGCCGGCCGGGCAGTGGACCAGGTCGCCGGCGCCCAGCCGCAGCGGCTCGCCGTCGACGACTGCGGCGAACTCGCCGTCGAGCACGAGGAACGTCTCGTCCTCGTGGTCCTCGCGGTGGTACGGCGCGTTGGAGCGGCCCGGCTCGAGCACGTCGACCGACATGCCGTACTGCGGCCAGCGCTCCTCCGGCTCCCAGACGGTGTGTGCGTGGCCCTCGATGCCCTGCCACCGGGAATCGTCGGTGTGGACCACGATGGGGGTCGCGCGGTTGTCTTCGCTCATGGGGGATCCTCCGTCCTGGAACTGCGACACTACTCGGATGCCCGAGGCACCCCGACATCGGACGGCGTTGCAGATGCACGCGCGTGGTCGAACGGGCTGGAGGGCCACGCGCCGGTGGCCGATGCGCGGAGCGATGACCACCCCCGACGCCCTCACCGCGCTGCACGACGAGCTGGACTGGCACGACGAGTTCGCGGCCCCCTCGAGCCCGTGGTGGCACGACGCGCGGTTCTGGTGGCTGACCAGCGTCGCGGTGCTGCCGATCGTGGTGCTGCTGGCCGTGACGGCCGGGAGCGGCGGCGCGTCGACTGCGCCGGACCGCGTGGACCGGGCGATGCAGCGCGCCAACAGTGGCACCGGCGAGTCGGCGCTGCCGGTGCTGTCGACGTCGGAGCCGCTTGCCGCCGTGCGCTCCTCGACCCCCCGGCTGCAGCCGATCGCGGGTGGCACGGCGACCGCCGTGCAGGCGGCACCCCTCGTCGAGCGGGAGGTCGACCCACGCGAGGCGGCCGCGCTCGCGGCGATCACGATCGACGAGTCGTATACGCCCCCTCCGTTCACGCCCGTCGCCAGCGCGCTGTCGGCGCTCAGCTCCGGCCCGGTGCAGGGCGTGAGTGGCGACACGGACGGCCTCGACGCCGGGCTGCTCGGCGCCCTCTCGTCGCTCGCCGGGAAGCTGGGCCGCCCACTCGTGGTGGAATCCGGTCGACGCACGTTCGAGGAGCAGACCGCGCTCCGACAGCTGTTCCTGTCAGGTCGCGGCAACCTCGCCGCAGTGCCCGGCACGTCGCGGCACGAGCTGGGCCTGGCGGCCGATGTCTACGTCGGCGGCGTGGCGCTGGCCAACGTGCCCGGCGCGCGCGACCTCGCTGCGTCGCTGGGACTGTGCTTCCCGGTCGGTGGGGAGGCGTGGCACGTGGAGCCGGTGACGGCTCCGCTCATGCAAGGTCCCGTCGCCCACTGAAGGCCTTGCCGATGGTGAGCTCGTCGGCCTGGTCGAGGTCGGAGCCGACCGGCAGGCCGCTGGCCGGGCGCGTCACGCGGCAGCGCCCGCGCAGCAGGTCGGCCACGTAGGACGCGGTCGCCTCGCCGCTCATCGTCGGGTTGGTCGCGACCACCACCTCGGTCACTCCGTCCTCCGCGATGCGCTCCTCCAGCTGCGCGAGGGTGAGGTCGGCGGGGTCGATCCCCTCGAGCGGGCTGAGGGCGCCACCCAGCACGTGGTACAGGCCGCGCCACTCCGCCGTGCGCTCGACGAGCAGCACGTCGGTCGGCTCCTCCACCACGCACACGAGCGTGGTCTCGCGGCGCGGGTCGAGGCAGATGCCGCAGACGGGCGCCTCGCTGAACCCGAAGCAGCGGTGGCAACGCACGATCCGTTCGCGCGCCATGTCGAGCGAGCGCGCGAGCTGGATCGACTGCTGCGCGTCCGCGCGCACGAGGTGCACCGCGAGGCGCTGCGCCGTACGCCGACCGATGCCGGGCAGGCGAGCCAGCTCGGTGACGAGCCGGTCGAGGCTCTCGGGCATCCCGCCGGCTGCCGGGCCCGGCCCGAAGCCGTCAGCCACGCGTCACATCCCGGGCAGGCCGAGCCCGCCCATGCCACCCGGCATGACGGTGCTCATGCGCTGGTTGGCGAGCTCGGCGGCCTGGCGCTGCGCCTCGCTGACGGCCGCGAGGACCATGTCCTCGAGCAGCTCGATGTCGTCGGTGTCGACGGCCTCGGCGTCGATCTTGACGGAGCGGATCTCGCCGGTGCCGGTCGACTGCACGACGACCATGCCGCCGCCGGCGCTCGCCTCGACGACCTCCTTGGCGATCGCCTCCTGGGTCGCGGCGACCTGCTCCTGCATCTGCTGGGCCTGTCGCATGAGCTGCTGCATGTCCATCGTGCGTTCCCTCGGTCGTTCGGTCGTCGGTGGGTCGAGCGGAGCCTACTCGTCGGCGGCGGCGTCGTCCGGCGAGACCGGCACGGCGTCGAACATCGACATGAGGTTGGAGATGCCCTCGTCCTGGACCACCCCGACGGACGGGTTGGCCGGTCGCCGGGTGGCGGCCTTGGCGACGGGGGCCGGAGTCGGGGCGGCGGCGGGTGCTGACGGCGCGGACGCCGGCTGTGCCGCGGGGGCGCTCGGCGACGCGGCAGCCTCGGCCGGGGC
>JAOPYS010000234.1 GCA_025964465.1 Thermoleophilia bacterium | reverse complement strand
GGCATGCAGCACTTGGCCATGCGCACCGCGACGCCGGCGGCGTCCTCGATGCCCTCGACGCGCACGCCGAAGTCGTCGCCCGACCGGATGTGGCGACGCTTCGTCGGCGGCAGGCCGGGCAGCGGCGCGTCGTCGGGGACGGCCTCGTCGGTCTTGAGCTGCTGCAGGACCTTCTCGACGACGACGTTGACGGCGAACTTGCCGCGCCCGAGCGCGACGTAGAACTCCTCCGCCTTCTTGAAGCCCAGCTCGCGGATCACGCCGGCCAGGAGCGAGCTCGACGCGATCTTGGCGTGCGGGATGCTCTGGCGCTTGAGCGCCTCGACGAGCGAGTCGCGCCCCTTCTGCTCGTAGTCCTCGCGTCGCTCGCGGGCGAAGAACGCGCGGATCTTGGAGCGCGCGCGGTTGGTCTGCGCGACGTTCATCCAGTCGCGGCTCGGCCCCTTGTCGAGCTGGTTGGAGGTCAGCACCTCGACCGTGTCACCGCTCTGCAGCGAGTACGACAGCGGCACGATTCGCCCGTTGACCTTGGCACCCACGCAGCGGTGGCCGACGTCGGTGTGGACGGAGTAGGCGAAGTCGAGCGGCGTGGCGCCGGCAGCGAGCGACTTGACCTCGCCCTTGGGCGTGAAGACGTAGACCTCGTCGTCGTACAGGTCGAACTTGAGGCCCTCCATGAAGTCCTGGGAGCCCGTGGCCTGGGCCTCCCACTCCATGAGGTTGCGGATCCAGTCCTCCGCCTTGCGATGGGCGGCGGCCTGCGAGCGGCGGTTGCCTCCCTTGCCGCCGGCCTTGTAGAGCGAGTGCGCCGCGATGCCGAACTCCGCGGTGCGGTGCATGTCGGTGGTGCGCACCTGGATCTCGAGCGGCTTGCCGCTCGGGCCGATCACCGTCGTGTGCAGCGACTGGTAGCCGTTCATCTTCGGGATGGCGATGTAGTCCTTGAAGCGGCCCGGCAGCGGCGTCCAGATCGAGTGGATGATGCCGATCGCGCCGTAGCAGTCGCTCAACTTGTCGACGATCACCCGGATGCCGGTGAGGTCGTAGATCTCGTTGAACTCCTTGCCCTTCTTCTGCATCTTCTGGAAGATGGAGTAGAAGTGCTTGGTGCGGCCCGAGATGTCGGCCTCGATGTCGACCTCCGCCAGCGCGGCGTGCAGCTCCTCGTTGGACTGGCGCATGAGGCGGTCGCGGTCCGACTTGCGCGTCTGGACCATCTGCTGGATGTCGGCGTACTTGCGCGGATACAGCACCGCGAAGGAGAGGTCCTCCAGCTCCCACTTCACCGAGTGCACGCCGAGGCGGTGCGCGATCGGCGCGTAGATCTCCACCGTCTCCTTCGCCTTGGCCAGCTGCTTCTGCTTGGCCAGGTAGCGGATCGTGCGCATGTTGTGGAGACGGTCGGCGAGCTTGATGAGGATGACGCGGTAGTCGTGGGCCATCGCCACGATCATCTTGCGGTACGTCTCGATCTGCGCCTGCTCGCGCGACGCGAAGTTGATCTTGGAGAGCTTGGTGACGCCCTCCACGAGGTGCGCGACCCCGTCGCCGAAGATCTCCCCCACCTCGGCGGCGGTGACCTCGGTGTCCTCCACCACGTCGTGCAGCAGGGCCGCGACGACCGAATCCGTGTCGAGCATGAGGTCCACGACGAGCATCGCGACCTCGACGGGGTGCACGACGAAGTCCTCGCCGCTCTTGCGCTTCTGGCCGGCGTGGTGGTCGTTGGCGTAGAGGAAGGCGCGCCGGACCAGGTCGACGTCGATCGGCTGGGTGGCGGCCTCGACCTTGTCGACGAGGGAGGCCAGCAGCACGCGCAGGTGATCCGGCAGCGTGTCGGGCACGTCGGTGACCGTGGCCGCGGGCGCGGCGTCGCCGTCCACCGGTGCGGGCTCGTCGGTGATCGCCGCGTTGTCGGGCTCGGTCATCTAGGGAGAAACCTACCCGTTCAGCGGACGGGTGACGCCGGCGGGGGCGTCGAGGCTGCCGGTCGTGCGGCGGGAGCGCCGGCGGCGTCGGGCAACCGGACGCGGTCGCGGGCATCGACCTCCACGAGGCCCCGGCCGAGCAGGGTGCGCAGGCCGTGCACGACCGCGCTCGGGGCGTGGCGGTGCGGCCCGCGGCCGAAGGCCACGCGCTCGAGCTCGCGGCCGGCGAGCGGGCCCACGTCGCGGAGGTGGCGCCAGAGGTCGGCGAGGGTGGCGCGCACGTCGTGTGCTGCGCGAACGGCATCGGCGGAGAACCGCTGCTCGCGCGCGCCGAAGGCGAGGTACATGCGGGTCGGCGCCGGGGCGGCGGCGAGGTGGTCACGGGCCGATGCGGTGGTCGGCGGGTCGAGCACGACGACGGCATCGAAGGCGAGGGCGGCGGCCATGACGTGCTCGACGCTCGCGTGGTCCGCGACGACGAGCGTCGCGCCGTCGGTGACCGGGGCGTCGGCCACGCGGCGCATCCGCCCGCGGATGCCCTGCGGCGTGTGCTGCTCCGACGCCAGCACGGCGGCCTCCACGCCGAACCGCCCGGTCGCGAGCAGTGGCTGCAGCCGCTCGAGGCGGCGCGGCACGTCGGCGACGACGACCAGCACGGTGGCGTGCGCGGCGAGCAGCTGCGCGACGACCTCGATGCCCATGCCGCGGTGTCGCAGGTCGACCGCGCCGGCGCGGGCGAGCAGCGGCTCGAGGGCCGGCAACGCATCCGGGTCGGCGGCGGCGACGTCCGGCGGCACGAGCCCCGTCGCTGCAGCCAGCACGTGGTCCATGGTCACGCGCTCGCCGTCGTGCTGGGCGCACGGCTCGCTGCACCACCCCGGGATGGTCGAACAGTCCGGCACGTCGCCGATCGGATAGCAGCGGTCCAGCTCGGCCTGCAGGCTCTCCACCCCGCGGAACCGGTTGATCGACGGGCGCAACGCCACGTCCACGCGCTCGCCCTGCAGGTCACCGATGAGCGGCGCCATCCCGAAACCGATCGCCGACACCCGCTGGTCGCCGACGTGCAGCGTGCAGCGCAGGTGCGACCCGTCGCCGCCGACGCCCGACATGCCCTCGACCTGGACCTCCGTCGCGAGAAGCCGCGGTCGGGGCCAGCCCATGCCGAACGGCGCGAGCCGTTCCAGCTCCTGCACCAGCTCGAAGCGCAGGTCGGCTCCCGGCACCACCGCGTCGATGTGGTCGCGGGGCGCCAGGTGCTCGTCGCGGACGTGCTCGACGGCCCATGCCGCGAGGCGGGCACGCAGCTCCGGCACGCGCGTGGGGTCGAGCGTCAGGCCGGCCGCCTGGGAGTGGCCGCCCCAGCGCAGCAGCATGTCGTCGCAGGACCCGATCGCCGCGTGCAGGTCGACCCCGTCGACCGATCGCCCCGAGGCGCTCGCCGGGTCACCGTCGGCCACGACCACGACGGGCCGGCAGTACCGCGAGACGAGGCGGGCGGCCACGATGCCGACGACGCCAGGGTGCCAGCCCCGTCCGTGCACGACGTAGATGCGGGCCTCGCGCTCGGCGTCGCTCCACTCCTCCACCTGCAGCACCGCGGCGTCGCAGATCTCCCGCTCGATGGCTCGACGCTCGTCGTTGGTCGCGTCCACCTCGGCGGCGAGGCGCGGCGCGAGTTCCGTGTCGGCGCGCAGCAGCTCGTAGGCCCGCTCGCTCCGGCTGACGCGCCCGACGGCGTTGAGCCGCGGCGCGAGCTTGAACCCGACCGTCTCGGCGTCGATGTCGTGGGCGCGTACGCCGCACTGGTCCGCCAGTGCGCGCAGCCCGGGTCGGGTCGTGGTGCGCAGCGCGCGGAGGCCGCGTCGCACGAGGATGCGGTTCTCGCCGACGAGCGGCATGCAGTCGGCGACGGTGGCGATCGCCTCGAGCTCGTGCTGGCGGGGGCCGGACGGGCCGCCGAGCGCGAGCAGCAGCTTGCCGGCCACGGCCGTGGCGCACAGCTCGGGGAAGGGGTAGTCGCTCGGCCGTGTCGAGCAGAGGATCGCCGCGGGCAGCTCGGGCCCGGGCTGGTGGTGGTCGCAGACCACGACGTCCATCCCGAGGTCGTTCGCCTGCTGCACCGCTGCGACGGCGGTGATGCCGCAGTCCACCGCGATGACGAGGCGCGCCCCGTCCTGCGCGAAGCGCTCGACCGTCTCGATGCCGAGGCCGTACCCGTGCACGAGCCGGTCCGGCAGGAAGGCGACGACGTCGGCGCCGAGCTCCTCCAGGCCCTCCACCAGCAGCGTGGTCGAGCACACACCGTCCGCGTCGTAGTCGCCGTGCACGACGATGCGCTCGCCCGCGTCGATGGCGTACCGCACGCGTTCGACCGCAGCGGCCATGTCGCCCAGCAGCATCGGGTCGTGGAGGCCGGCGGCCTCGGCGGCGGGGTCCTCCTCCAGCAGCTCGCGCGCCGCCTCCGGCGTGATGCCGCGACGAGCCAGGACCCAGGCCAGCGTCTCGGTGCAGGCCAGCTCGCGACGCAGGGCGTCGACGAGGTCGAGGTCGACGGGCGCGAAGGTGAAGGAGGCGGGCGGCAGCACGGCAGTCATCCTATTCGCCGGTTCGGATTCGCTACCTGCCGGAGTGTCCGGCGCGGGCCGGGCGCGGCCATGCCGCGGCCCCCCGCCACGCCGTCGACCGGCCGTACGCGCGCACCGTCAGGTGGCGGCGCCGCGCGAATCCGTCGTCGAGACGGTCGTCCCGTCGTCGCTGCCCGCGCCGTTGGAGCTGGCCACGGGGGTGGTCGCGCGTCCGGCGTCGGCCGCCTGCTCCGCCTCGAGGCGCTTGCGCCAGGCCGGCTCGCGCTCCTTGAGGTAGCACAGCAGCGGCGTGGCGACCGTGATCGACGAGAACACGCCAGCCGTGACGCCGACGAGCAGCGCGAAGGCGAAGTCCTGGAGCGTCTCGCCACCGAAGAAGTACAGCGCGGCGGTGGGCAGCAGCACGACGAACGACGTGTTGAGCGAGCGGGTGAGCACCTCGTTGAGCGAGGTCGTGGCGATGCGCTGGAACGAGCTCTTGCGCAGCACCCGCACGTTCTCGCGGATGCGGTCGAAGACGATGACGGTGTCGTACAGGGAGTAGCCCAGGATGGTGAGGAGCGCCGCGACGGTCGTCGACTTGAACTCGAAGCCGGTGAGGGCGTACGCGCCGGCAGCGAGCGCCATGTCGTGCACGAGCGAGACCAGCACCGGGATGGCGTACAGCCACTCGAACCGCCACGCGATGTAGGCGATCTCGAGCAGGAGGCTGACCACCACGGCGATGACCGCGAGCTCGAGCACCTGCTTGCCGAACGACGGCCCGATCGTCTGCGAGTTGAAGCCGTTGGCTCCGACGCCGTACTTGCGGTCGAGCGCGTTGCGCACGTTGTTCTCCGCCGAGGTCTGGCGAGCCTGCTCGCGCTCGGACTTGGTCCCGTCCGTGCCGGCCGTACCGCCCTTGAGCTTCTCGACCGTCACGGAGAACGCACTGCCCTTGGGCTGGTCCTGGCCGACGGCGGGGTGCGTCTCCTGGATCGTCGCGTCACCGTACGCGGGGTCGACGGCCTTGAGGGTCGAGCGCACCTTCTCGGCCGAGACCTTCTGGTCCAGCTGGATGTCGAAGCGCGTGCCGCTGCTGAAGTCGACGCCGAGGTTGAGGCCGCGCACAGCGACGATCGTGGAGGCGCCGACGATGATGCACGCGGTGAGGACGAGGAAGAAGGTGCGGTAGCGCATCCAGGGGATGTGGAACCGCGTGGTCGAGCGCTTGCGCGACCCACCGATGACCCACGCCTTCTGGAACATCTTGATGCGGCTCAGCACCCCGAGCATGGCGTACGTGAACGCGACCGCCGTGAAGATCGACAGCGACGTGCCGATCAGCAGCAGCGCGGCGAAGCCACGGACGGTGCCGATCGCGATCACGAACAGCAGCACGGCCGTGATGAGCGTGACGGCGCTCGCGTCCAGGATCGTGCTGAACCCCTTGCGGTACCCCGCGTGGATCGCCTGCACGACGTTGCGCCCCGCGCGGTACTCCTCCCGGATGCGTTCGAAGATGATGATGTTCGCGTCCGCCGCGACACCGATCGTGAGGATCGCACCCGCGATGCCCGGCAGCGTCATCGTGACGGGCAGCGCCACGACGATGCCGTAGAAGATGAGCGCGAAGGCCAGGAGCGCGAGGTCGGCGATGAGGCCGAGCACGCGGTAGAACAGGATCAGGTACACCATGACGATGACGAGGCCCGCGGCACCGGCCAGCAGGCCCTGGCGCAGCGACTGCTCGCCGAGCGTCGCCGACACCTGCGTCTTGGAGATGATCTCGAACCGGACCGGCAGGGCGCCCGTGTTGAGCACGAGCGCGAGGTCGGAGGCCTCCTTGCGGTCGGCGAGGCCGGAGATCTGTGCCTGCCCACCCTTGATGCCGCTCGGGTACTTCTTGTAGTCGATCTGCGGGATCGACTGGATCTCGTCGTCGAGGATGATCGCGAACCGCTGCGACACGCCCTTGATGGCGCCGTCGCGCGCGATCTGCTCCGTCACGTCACCGAACTGGCGACCGCCCTTGCGGTCGAAGATGATCGAGGTGACCCAGCCGCCCTGCCCCGCCTCGGCCGTGGCGCTCTTGACGCGCTCGCCTGTGAGGCCCGGCTTGTCCTCGAGCAGGACGTACGCACCGAGGTTGCGGTCGAACTTGCCGCCCTGTTGCAGGGTGATGCCCTGACCGTCGACCTGCTCCGGCGGCCCGTGGACGAGCACCTCGCCGTCGGGCACCTCGAGCGACTCCCACCCCTTCGGCAGCTTGGGGGTGCCACCATCGAGGATGTCCTCCGCGCCGATCGGACGGTCCTTCTCCGACAGTGCCCCGAGCGCGTCACGCGCCTGCTCCAGCAGTCGCTTCTTGGAGACGGCGGGACCCGCCACCTCGCGGTCCTC
>JAOPYS010000222.1 GCA_025964465.1 Thermoleophilia bacterium | reverse complement strand
CCGGCGTCGTGCGCCGAACCCGCGCCCGCCCCGAGCGGCGCGCCGATGCGCAGCGGCTTGCCGGCTGCGTCGGTGCCCAACCGCAGGCCCCGCAGCTCGGCCGGCTGCATCGAGTCGAGGTCGAACTTCGCGGCCGCCCCAGATTCGACGAGCGCCTCGCCCGGCTGGGGGAAGGTGCGCAGCGTCGTCGAGTCCTGGAAGGTGAGGGCGTCGAGCTGGCGCAGGCCAGCACCCTTGGCGCGCGTGGACTGCACGTCACCCCCGTCGACTGCGTACGCCCACGTGTGGCCGCCGACCGTGACGAGGGCGCTGTGGTCGATGCCGGCCTCGAACAGGTCGCGCGCCGCCACCTGCGGTGATGCGTACCCCTTCGCGTCACCGATCGGCGCGCCGAGCTTGGTCTCCGCGCCGGAGCCGTCCTCGCCCAGTCGAGTGCCGGAGAACGCCGTGCCCGGCCCCTTCGTGGGGTCGATGCGGATCGCGTCGAGGTCGAGGCCGCCCACCGCGAGGCCGTGGTTCTGGAAGGCGACGGAGTTGCCGTCCCCGTCGCCGCCGCCGGCGCGCTGGAGCAGGTCGCCCTGATGGGTGACGTAGGAATCGACCGGCAGGTTGCCGACCTTGGCCGGCAGGTCGGGGGTCGCGGCCGAGTGACCGTCGAGCTTCGCCTCGGAGGGCAGCACCGCGAACCTGCCGTCGGCAGCGGTCACCACCGACACGTCCGCGCCCATGCCGGCGGCGGCGGAGCGCGCCTCCTCGGGGGTCTTGAGCCCGGAGGCGAGGGCATCCACCGTCCGTGGCTTGATGGCCTGCGCCGACAGCAGGCCGATGAGGCCGGCGCCGGCGACCGCGCCGGCGATCGCGAGCGGCGCCTTGGATGCGACGGCGGCACCGCCACCCCCACGTAGGAGCATCGCGCCGCCGACCACGGCGCCGGCGAGCATGCCGATGCCACCGAGCACGCGCAGCGTCGTGCGCGGCCCCGAGCGGGTGTCGACGACGAGCTTGGCGCCGCCACCGCCTGCGGGCGCGCCGTCGGCAGCAGTGCTCGCGTCGGCCCCGCTGGGCGCATCGTTCGGCGCCACGGCTCGTTCGACCACGCGCGGCGTGGCAGCATCGATCCTGCTCATCTTCGTCCCGTCCCTGTGTCCCGTGGGAGGAGGGCGCGCGGCGTCCCGTCCGCAGGCCGTCCCTACCGGGATGTCGGGTCAGGCGGAGCCGCCGTTGCAGGCTGGGAGGTCACAGGGCAGCGAGAGTCGCTGGAAGGTCAACCAAACGTGGTGGCGGCGACCTTGGTGCGGAACATCCGGTCGTCACCCTCGACGGCCGGGTTCTGCGCGCGCGCCTGCGCCGTGGCGCGGACCAGCTCGGCCTGGTCGGCCTCGCTCATCTCGTACACGGCGAGCACGTTGTCGCCGGCCCCGGGGTACGCGCTCAGCACGAGCCCGTCGGGTGCCATGGAGACCTTGGCCTCGCTGACGCCGAACGCGGCGCGCTGCTCGGTCGGCAGGTCGTACTCCGCCATGCGGGTGTCACGCACCTCGGTGCGCAGCGTGCCCTTGCGGGCGGCGTCGACGATGACGCCGATCACCTGCTGGTCGGTCATCGTGGGGCCCTCGACCGCATGGCTCGTCGGCCAGTACGTGGTCGTGCGCTTGCCGCGCGGCGTGGGCGCCGTGTCCATGTGGTTCTCGCGGATGTGCAGCCAGCGCTCCTGCGTCAGGTAGACGCGGTCGCCACGCTCGTTGGTCGTGTACGCCACGAGCCCGTGCCGCGACGGCATGCGCCACGCCCCGTCGCGCGCGGCGGCGAGCGAGCCGGGTGCCGCGCGTCGTGCCGCGGCCGGTGCAGCGTGTGCGAACGCCAGCAGCGTCTCGAGACCGTCGGCGTCGTGGCGCAGGCGGAGCATCGTCTCGCTGCCGTCGGCCCAGACCAGGTGCAGGAGGTTGAGCGGGTCGACCTCGACCACGCGACCCTCGCGGGTACCGCCCGGGCCGTTGGCGAGCCGAAGCGTGGCGCCCGACACGAGCGCCTCGAACTGCACGTCGGCCGACAGCCACGCGCTCAGGCCACCCGGGGTGGCGAGCGCAGCCCAGACCTTGGCCACGTTGTGCGGGAGGCGTCGCTGGAAGCGGACGACCTCACGTTCCTGCGCCGGCTCGGGGGTGGGGGAGGGGGCCGCGCTGCTCACGCGCCGTCTCCCAGGAAGTGCTCGAGCGCGTCGAGGCGCCCGCTCCAGTACGCACCCACGTCGTGTCCCGTGTCGGGCAGCTCACCCAGCGCGTCGATGCTCGCGCGGGCGTCGAACAGCGACGTCGACGCGAGCGGTGACTTGCCACCGTCGAGCGAACGCGGCCCGACCATGGGCCCGGCCGGCTTCTTGGGCGCCGTGCGGGGCGTGCCGTCGGGCCGTGCCGGCAGCGGCACGCGCGCCAGCCCGGGTCCGTACAGCGTCGCGTTCTGCTGGAGCAGCCGCGCGACGACCTTCGAGTTGACCTGCGGCGCGATGGCCGGGTCGGCGGTGTAGGACGTGGGCGCCTGCGTCGACGGGGCCTGCACGTCGGTCGTCGGTGCGCTGGGCAGGTTGGCGGCCGCGTCGGCTGCCTGCGAGGTGGAGGGCGCACCCGGCAACGCCGAGTTCACGCCAGGGGTCGATCCCTGGATGCCGAAGCCATCTGCCATTGCGTCACCTCCCCCCGGAAGTCGTCACTCGTTCCCCGGACGGTGTGGTCGGCTCCCCAGCCGGCTCACATCGTCCCTCCCCCTGCATCCGTCGCACGTGTTGCCACGCAGGTGGTGCAGGGCTCCACGGTACGACGACGTTCGATTCTGGTCAACGCGAATTCGACGTTGATCCACCCGAGGATCGATGTGGAGGCAACCGGGGTTGCACGGAACGGCGTCGGGAAAGCGACCAAACCGCGGCCTCGCCGCGGCCACGCGGCGGCCGCAACCTCAGGCGGTGGGCGCCGGATCGGCGGCCAGGCGTGCTTCGACGGTGCCCTCGTCGGCGGTCGCGTCACCCGACCAGGTGCCGTACAGGCCCGCGTAGAAGCCGCCGATCGCGACCAGCTGGTCGTGCGTCCCCTGCTCGACGATGCGCCCGTCGTCGACCACGAGGATGCGATCCGCGCCGCGGATCGTGCCGAGCCGGTGCGCCACGATGAAGGCCGTGCGACCGGCCACGAGCGCCTCGAGGCCGGCCGCCAGCCGCAGCTCGGTCTCGATGTCCACGCTGGACGTCGCCTCGTCCAGCACGAGGATGGGCGGGTCCACGAGCATCGCCCGCGCGAACGCCACGAGCTGGCGCTGACCCGCGCTGAGCCGCGATCCACGCTCGCCGACGTCGGTGTCGTAGCCGTGCTCGAGTTCGCCGATGAAGTGGTCGGCGCCGACCGCGCGCGCCGCCGCGAAGATCCGTTCCTCCGACGCCGTCGGGTCCCCGTAGGAGATGTTGTCGCGCACCGTCCCCGAGAAGAGGAAGCCCTCCTGCGGGACGATGCCCATGCTCCGCCGCAGCCAGCGCTGGTCGAGCTGGCGCAGGTCGACGCCGTCCAGCGCCACCGTGCCGGAGGTCGGGTCGTAGAAGCGCGTGAGCAGCTTCACGAAGGTGCTCTTGCCCGCCCCGGTGTGCCCCACGAGCGCGATCGTCTCGCCCTGCCGCACGTCGATGTCGACGTCGCGAAGCACCTCCGGGCCGTCGTCGTCGTAGCGGAACGTGACGTGGTCGAAGCGCACGGCGCCGCGCACGCCGTCGAGGGTGGTCACGTCGGCCGCGTCCTGGATCGTCGGCTCGGTCTCCATCACGCCCATGATCTTGTCGAGCGCAGCCATCGCCGCCAGGAACGACCCGTAGAACTGCGACAGCTGCTGGATGGGGTCGAAGAAATTCTCGAGGTAGAGCAGGAAGGCGAAGATCGCGCCGACCTCGATGAGGTTGGTCTGCGCGAGGAACCCGCCGTACCACAGCACGATGGCCGTACCGATGGAGGCCAGCAGCTCCACGCCCGGGAAGTACGCCGCGCTCAGCCAGATCGTCTCCATGTTGGCCTTGCGGTAGTGCACATTGGTGCGCTCGAACTCCGCGCCCGCACGCTCCTCGGCCGCGAACGCCTGCACGACGCGCATGCCACCGAGCGACTCGGCGAGGAAGGCCGTGACGAACGCCATTCGCTCGCGCGTGCGCCGATAGGCGCGCGAGGAGTAGTAGCGGAACGCGATCGTCCCGATGATCATGATCGGGAAGATGACGTTGACGGCGAGGGCGAGCCGCCAGTTGATGGCGAACAGGAACGCCTCGATCAGCACGAGCTGCAGGACGTTGACGAAGAGCATGAACACGCCCTCGTTCACCAGCTGGGCGAGCGCCTCCACGTCGTTGGTCAGTCGCGAGATGACCACGCCCGTGCGGTTGCGCGAGAAGAAGTCGAGGCCCTGCTTCTGGATGTGGGAGTACAGCTCCGTGCGCAGGTCGTTGACCACGCGCACGCTCCACACCGACCAGCGCAGCGCCAGGCGCTCGAACACGAAGTCGACCAGGCTGAGCGCCAGCGCGACGCCGACCCAGAAGCGGACGACGGCGAGGTCCACGTCGATCGGCCCGCCGCCTGTATCGGCCTTGCCGATGCCGCTGCGATCGAGCGCGTGGCGGAACACGAACGGGATGGCCGAGGCGCACACGGTGGTGACGACGGCCGCGGTGACGTTGCGGATGAACTCCGCGCGGTGGGGCACGACGAACGACGCGAGGTAGCGGAGGCGACGCCGGTTCTCGCGCTGCGTGGGCATCGCCACGGCGTTCGAGGAGGCGACGTCGCGATCGACGGGGGTGGTGGGTGCGGCCATCAGGCGAGCCCTCCCGTGTGGTCTTCCTCGCGTGAGCGGGCCTCGGTCTTCTGGTCGAGCAGGAACTCGCGGCGCGTCGCGCGCTGCTCGTGCACGAGCTGGTACGTGTGGTTGCGCAGGATCAGCTCGTCG
This sequence comes from Thermoleophilia bacterium, assembly GCA_025964465.1. GTDB lineage: Bacteria > Actinomycetota > Thermoleophilia > Gaiellales > SKUG01 > JAGQUL01. The sequence continues at coordinate 53 of JAOPYS010000222.1, read as the reverse complement.
TGCGTGCCCTGGTCCTCGATCCCGCCCTCGTTCATCACCACGACGTGGTCGGC
>JAOPYS010000211.1 GCA_025964465.1 Thermoleophilia bacterium | reverse complement strand
ATGATCAACGCGCAGCGCGCGTTCGAGAGCGTCAGCAAGGTCATCTCCACGAGTGACGAGATGCTCGGTATCGCGAACTCGATGCGCCGCTGATGAGTAGCGTCAACTCCACATCCGCCTCCCTCGGCAACGAGCCGCTGACTCCCCCGCCCGGGATCCGGCTGGACACGCCCGAGCAGAAGGAGGTCTACCGAGCCTCGATGGAGTTCGAGCGCTTCTTCGTGCAGCAGTTGCTCAAGCCGATGCAGAACGCCGGCTCGATGCTCGGCGACGAAGACAAGGGCGGCGAAGACAAGACCGGTTCGACTGCTGGCTACGGGGACATGGCCCAGGACCAGCTCACCAACGCCGTGCTCAACGGCGGCGGGCTCGGCATCGCCGCCACGCTCTACACGCAGATGGCCGACGCGGCCGGCGTGCTCACGCCCACGCCCAAGCCCGGCGCCGCCACCGATGGGAAGACGCCCGCATGACCGCGCTCCGATCCATCGCCCACGAACTGTGCCTCAACCTCGAGGAGCAGACGCGCGTCTGGCGCCGCCTGCTCGACCTCTCGCACGCGCAGCTCGCGGCGCTCGAGGTCCAGGACGTGCACTCCGTGCACGCGATCCTGCAGGAGGTCGAGATCGCCATGCTCGACCGCTCCCGCACGGAGGTGCGCCGCGGCGTGCTGCTGGCCCAGGCCGGCGCGCTGCTGGAGATCGCTCCCGACCAGGTCACTCGCGACATCATCGCCGAGCACTGCGACGCGCCCCTCGGCCAGGCCCTCGCGGTCGCCGCCGAGGAGCTGCGCGCGCTCGTCGTCGAGCTGGACGCGGTCGTCGGCCGCAACACGGCGATGCTCGAGCAGGAGCTCGCCATCATCGAGGTGCTCGTGCGCGGCGCCACGATCGACACGAGCGCACAGAAGACGTACGGCAAGCACGGCATGCAGCAGGAGGCGCCTCGCCTCCGACTGCTGGACGCACAGGTCTAGGGAGGAGGGGAGCACATGTACCAGAGCACGTTCATGGGGTTGAACACCGCACTGCGCGGTGTGCTCGCCCAGCAGGTCGCCCTCGACACGACCGGCCACAACATCTCCAACCTCTCCACGGAGGGCTACACGCGCCAGCGCGCGGAGATGACGGCGTCGGCGCCGTGGTCGAACCCCTCAGCCTTCACGCAGACCACGCCGGGCCAGATCGGCACGGGCGTCGAGGTGCTGCGCATCGAGCGCCTGCGCGACCAGTTCATCGACCAGAACGCGCGCGGGCAGTTCGGCCGCCAGGCCGACGCGCAGGCCACGGTCGAGCAGCTGCACCAGGTCGAGGCCGCGCTGCAGGAGCCGGGCGACACCGGCCTCAGCAAGCTCTTCGCCAACTTCTGGTCGTCTATGGACGCCGTGGCGTCCAACGCCGACAACGATTCCGCGCGCCAGGCGTTCGCCAATGCCACCAGCGCGCTCGCGCAGGGGTTCCGTCAGGTCAGCACCGACCTGGGCAACGTCGCCATGCAGAGCGACCTGCGCCTCAACCAGACCGTCACCGACGTCAACGGCATCACCCAGCGCATCGCCGCGCTCAACACGGAGATCCACCGGGCGATCGACCACTCCCAGCAGCCCAACGACCTGCTGGACGAGCGCGACAAGCTCATGGACGACCTGAGCAAGCTCGTCAACTACACCTCGACCGAGAACGCCTTCGGCGAGGTCACCATCACCTTCGGATCGGCTGCGCCCATCGCGCTCGTCGACCCCACCGTCGCACCCGGCTCCACGGCGATCACGCGCGCGGACCTCGACACGGCGTTCGGCAACGGCGACCTCACCAGCGGCCGCGCCCACGCGGACGAGCAGCTGTGGGACCCGACGACCGGCACCATCCCGGGCTACATCGGCAAGCTCGATGCGCTCGTCGCCGACTTCGTCTCGGGTGTGAACACCGCACACGCCGCGGGCTTCGACCTCAACGGCAACCCCGGCGGCAACATCTTCAACCCGGCCGGCACCACCGCCGCCACGATCTCGCTCGACCCCGCCAACAACATCGTCACGAACCCGCGTCTCGTCGCGGCGGCGTCCTCATGGACGGGCACGGGCGAACCGGGCAACGGCACGAACCTCAAGACCGTGCTCGACACGGTGCGCCCCGGCGGCAACGCCGCGCTGGGCGGCCAGACCTGGGACAGCTTCTACAAGTCCACGGTCACCACGATCGGTGCCGACGCCCAGACCGCCGAGAGCACCCTCACCAACGCCGACGTGCTCTCCGACATGGCCAAGTCCCGACGCGACCAGGTCTCGGGCGTCTCCATGGACGAGGAGATGAGCAACATGCTGCGCTTCCAGCACGCCTACAACGCGTCGGCCCGCGTGCTGACGACGATGGACGAGCTGCTCGACACGCTCATCAACCGCATGGGACGGGTGGGGCTCTGATGGCGATCCGCATCACGCAGAACGCGATGGCGAACGGGTTCAACACCGACGTCCAGTCGATCTACTCCAAGCTGGCCAAGAGCCAGCAGCAGGTCGCCGACGGCCGCCGCATCACCAAGCCGAGCGACGATCCGTTCGGCACCGGCCAGGTGCTCGGCTTCGACGCGCAGCTCGCCGACACCAAGCGCTACCAGGCCAACACGTCGGAGTCGATCTCGATGCTCGACGCCCAGGACGCCGCGCTCGACAGCGTGACGTCGGCCATGCAGCAGATCTACTCCAAGGCCGTCCAGGGCGGCAGCGATTCCAACAACGCCACGGACCGCAATGCCATCGCGACGGAGATCCTCCAGCTGAAGGAGGTCGTCCGCCAGGCGATGAACTCCAAGCACGGGGACACCTACCTGTTCGGCGGCACCGCATCGTCCACGCCGCCGTTCCCGGGGCCGGGCAACGCGTACGCGGGCAGCGCCAACACGATCAGCCGCCGCGTGGGTGACAACCAGAGCGTCCAGGTCAACGTCGCGGGTGACACGGTGCTCGGTCCGACGCCGACCAGCACGCTCGACGTGATCGACCAGCTCGTCACGGACCTGCAGGCGAACAACGGCACCAACGTCCGGGCCTCGCTCGGCTCGATCCAGGCGCAGACCAACATGGCGCTCAACGTGCGCACGCAGCTCGGCGCGACCTCCGCGCGGCTGCAGGTCACGTCGACCCGGCTCGACCTCACGGAGGAGCGCCTGATCTCGGCGCGCACCGACGTCGCCGACGTCGACTCCGCCGAGGCGTTCATGAAGTTCTCCCAGCAGCAGACGATGTACCAGGCCGCGCTCGCGTCCGGTACGCAGATGCTCAAGACCTCGATCCTCGATTTCCTGTAATCCGATTTCGCCAACCCCATCCAGGCAGACGAAAAGGCACGACATGAGCAACCACAGCTCCGCAGACAACGCCGGCATCCTCCAGCTCGAGAGCAGCCGCTTCGGCTCCATCGAGGTGTCGGACGCCATCGTGCTGACGATGCCGCAGGGCATGATCGGCTTCCCGGACGAGACGGAGTACGTGCTGCTCAAGCAGCGCCCCGATTCGGTCTTCATGTGGCTGCACTCGACGAGCGACCCGTCGCTCGCCTTCCCCGTCGTGCTCCCGTGGGCGTTCTACTGGGAGTACGAGGTCAAGCTCGGTGACGAGGACCTCGAGGCGATCAACGTGGAGAACGCCGCGCAGATCTCGATCATGTGCGTGGTCAACGTCGGGGCGGACGTGCGCAAGGGCACGATCAACCTCTTCTCGCCGATCGTCATCAACAACGACGAGCGCCTGGCCAAGCAGGTCATCAACACTGCCGACGGCTACTCGACGCGTGACCCGCTCTTCAAGGCTGCCGCCCAGCCGACGCCCGTCGCCATGCACGAGGACGAGATGAAGAACGTCGCGGTCCTCCAGGTCGCCTGACACCACCCGCTTTCCCACCGCACCGCCCCACACCCGTCGCCCCGACCCCATCGGGGCGACGATCCCCCCGCACTCGGCCCGGATCCGGTGCCCCAGCCAACCACGGCAGGGCACGGAGCCGGGCCGAACGTGTTCCCGCCCCCTTCCCCGAGTATGAGGTAGATCGGCCCCCTCAGCGGGCCGCACACCGGGATCGTGGCGGGGCGTTGGGTAGGCTCGCGGCAATGGCCGACGACGAACACCCCTCCCGACCCGTGATCGGGGTCGACCACTTCCAGGTCTGCTGCCCGCGTGGGGGAGAAGGCGCCGCGCGCGCGTTCTACGGCGACCTGCTCGGGCTGCCCGAGGTGCCCAAGCCCGGCGTGCTCGCATCGCGCGGCGGCTGCTGGTTCCGGGCCGGCGCCACAGGCCTGCACGTCGGTGTGCTCGAGCCGTTCGTGCCGTCGACCAAGGGGCACCCCGCCCTGCGGGTGCGCGACCTCGAGACGCTCGAGGCGCTGGCGGCGCGGCTGGGAGAGGCCGGCCACCCCGTCGACTGGTCCGACGAGCCGGTCGCCGACGCGCGCTGCAAGCTGCGCGACCCCTTCGGCAACCTCGTCGAGTTGCTGGTCGGCACCACCGGCTGATTCGGACGCCCTCCAGCGGGATTCAGGGGCCGTCGGAGGATGTACGAGCTAGGTGTGGATTCGCTGGAAGGTGTCCGCCCGATCACGGATCGAGCCGAACGCGGGCCTCGATGAACAGGTGTCAACTACCCCCAGGGACACCTCATGACGACACTCAGCCCGTACTCCGCCCTCCTGCCCTCGCCGAGCCTCCAGCCGGCCTACTCGGCCTATGCCCTCCCGGTGGCCAGCACGCCGGTCGGCTCGGCGGCGGCGCAGGTGCAGACCGGCTTCGACCCGGCGCCCGCACCCGCGTCCGGCACGGGGTCGACCTCCGACGCCGCCGCACAGGCGCTCGTGACGTCGAAGTTCGGACCGCAGCTCGGCGCCGACTTCTCGTCGGCCGTCGGTGGCGGGGCGATCACCGACGCGCTCAAGAGCGGCGTCGCCAAGATCGCGGCGTTCGCCCAGAACGGGATGAACAAGATCCAGGAGGCGATCCAGGGCGACCTCGCCGCCGGCAACGGCACGATGGACCCGGCCAAGCTGCAGCAGTACACGATGCAGATGAGCACCTACGAGAACCTCACCAAGATGGCGGCGAAGATCCAGGAGAAGCAGGACGAGTCGGTCGCGATCTGGCTGCGCTGAGCGCGCCGCCGGCCGGTCAGGAGCTGGCGGTGTCGCGACCCGCGCGCCAGGCGTTGGACGCGTCACGCCAGCTGGCGTGGGCCGGGCCGAACACGAACAGCGTGGCGGCCGCCTCGAGGGGAGCGGCCGTCACCTTCGTGGCGTCCGCGAGGAGCTCGGCCTCGTAGACGTGGAAGCGGCGGTCGGCGCCCTCGACGACGACCCAGCGGGCGGTCGCGGCGGCGGTGCCCAGCTTGGCGGCGCGCGTGGTGCGCGCGAGCTTCGCGGCCTCGGCGGACGTGGTGAACCCGCCGCGCGAACCCTCCGCGAGCTTCGTGAGGCGGATGGTGCCGCCCTTCGCCTCGGTTCCGTCCGGGTACTTCGCCCAGTCCTGGGCGAACGCGTCACCGACGAGGGAGGCCGGGTCGAACGTCGCCGGCTCGGGCGGCAGCGTCGCGAGCACCGTGTCCGGCAGCGTCGCGGGCAGGGTGGCGGTCACCGGCGCGGGTGCGACCGGAGCGGCGGGCTTCGGCGCCACCGGCTTCGGTTCGGCGGGCGTGGCGGTCGTGGGCTTGGGTGCGGGAGCCGGGGCCGGAGCCTTGGTCGCGCCGAGGGCCGTGCGGTCACGCGACTGCGACGAGGTGCCCGGCTTCCAGCGCTCGGAGATCCGCACGTACACCGGCTTGACCTTGGCCAGGTGGAACTGCCGGTCAGCGGACCGCACGGCAAACGTGATCTTGAGGCGCTTGGTGCCCTTGCCCGAACCGTCCTTGTTCGGGTACACGCGGATCGTGCGCGGCAGCTGCCATCCCTTCGGGCCCTTGCCATCGAACAGGACCAGCTTCTGGTGCGACTTCTTGTTCGCGCCGCGCGTGTCCAACTCCTTGGGGAGGATGACGTACACGTACACCGGCTTGGTCGGCTTCTGCGAGAGACGGATCGTGAAGTTCGCCGCTTTGAAGCCGGCTCGGTAGACCTCGAGGTCACGCCCGTCGTAGGGCTCGTTCTTGGTGATGACGCCGCCGTCGTTGTCCTTGATCTGCACGGTCACGTCGGGCCAGCTGCCGTTGTTGAAGAAGCGGTCGTTGCTGAACGTGCGGACCTTGAGGTTCTTGATCTCGTCCGATTCGTAGACGTTGTCGTCGATCGCGCAGACCGTGATCTCCTGCGGGATGTTCCAGTTCTCCGAGGTGAAGGTCACGCCGATCTCCGGAATGACGCGAACGTCCTTGTCGGGGTCGGGGAGGATCTTCATCGTCACGGGCTGCGCCGGCTGTGCGGTGAGCGACACGCTCGCCTTGTCGCACACGCCGCCCTCGACGACGTAGAGGATGCCCTTCGCGATGTCGACCTTGACGCCGGCTGCGTCGTTGTCGGTGATGTCGACCTTGATGTTGTCGCCGCGCATCCCGTCGTAGAACGGGTCGAGGCTGTCGACGACGTGCTTGATGAGGCCCTGGTGCAAGCCCTCGACCTTGGCGTCGTCCACCGCGGCGACGGTCACCGACTGCCACGTGTCCCAGTTGCCGCTGTCGAACGTCAGGGACGCCGGGCTCACCGTGACCTGGTCGTCCGGGAACATCCGAACGGTGACGATGTTCGACGGCACGCTGCGCAGGCGCACGTTGTACGTGTCGGTGGCGCCGCCCTCGGTGACGTTCGTGCTGCTGTTGGTCGGCACGACCTCGATGCCGGCGACGTCGTTGTCGTCGATGAGCGCCTCGACGTCGGGCACGACGATCGGGTCGACCAGCGCCGAGGTGCTGTAGGCCGGGTCGGTCGCGCTCGCCACGACCGTGTGCAGCGTGCCCGTGTGCGGCGTGCCCTCGGAGATGCGGTCGTCGACCGCGGTCACGACCACCACCACCGGCACGTTCCACAGCAGTGGATCGATGTCGAACGTGACCGTGCTCGTCGACGTGTCCAGGTCGCTCAGGCTCTGCAGCGACGGCACGGCGTCCGCGTCGCCGGCGATCACGATGCGCACCGGCCCGGCGGGCTGCGACGTGAGCACGACGGTATAGGTGTCGGTGAACCCGCCCTCGGCGACGTGGACGCGCGTCTTGGAGAGCTTGACGCCGGCCGTCTCGTTGTCGGTGATGCGCACGTCGGTGCTGGACTTGGTCATGCCGTTGTACAGCGCGTCGGGGCTGGTCACGTTGTAGGTGACCGCCGCGTGGTGCACGCCCTCGGCGAACGGATCGTCGATCGCGGTGACCGTGTAGGTCTGGTCCGTGTTCCAGTTGGACGGCAGGAAGGTGAGTGCCACCACCGAGCTGGTCAGCTGCGTCGGGTCGGGCGTCGGGTAGATCGTCACCGGCGACAGCGGCTGCGACGCGAGGTGGATCTTCCACGTCGCGGGAGCGCCACCCTCGGTGGTGTTCTCGGGCGCCGTCTCGTCCGACACGATGCCGACCGTGTCGTTGTCGTCGATCGTGACGTCGAACGGCGAGAGGACGGCCCCGTTGTAGCCGGGGTCGAGGCTCGTGACGATGAGCGAGATCTGCGCGGTCTCGCCGTCGACCTCGTCGATGTCGTCGTCCACCGCGTTGACGGTGACCGTCTGCGGCGCGTTCCAGTTCGTGGGCGTGAAGGTGAAGGTGTCGTTGGCCATGGCGATGTCGCCGTTGCTCACCTGGAACTTGATCGTCACGTTGTTGGCCGGCTGCGACTTGAGCACGACGGTCCAGCTGTGGCCGGGCTGGCCTTCCTTCACGTTGAACGGACCGGCCTGGTCGAACTGGATGGCGGCCTGGTCGTTGTCGGTGACCGACGCCTTCTCGGCGCCCGCCGCGAGGCCCGTGGCCGGGTTGATCGGCGTCGGCAGGGCCGAGTAGAAGGGATCGGTGCTCGAGAAGGCCCACGAGATCGGCACGACCTCGGGTGCGGGGCCTTCCGCGATGTTGTCGTCGAAGCCGGTCACCGTCACGTACTGGGGCGTGTTCCAGTTCGCGGGGGTGAACACCAGCGGCGCCGAGAAGGTCAGGTCGTTGACGAGCCCGATCGGCCCGGGCGCGGCGCTCGGGGTGACGGAGACGTTGGAGGTCGGCTGCGACGAGAGGGTCACGACGATGCGGTCGGTGACGCCGCCCTCGGTGACGTCCGTGGAGGAGACCGTCGGCGCGGCGTTCTCGGGCGCGATCGAGATCTTGGCCGTGTCGTTGTCCTTGATGCTGAAGACCTGGTCGGCGACCAGCAGCGGCGCGTAGAGCGGATCGGGGCTCGTGACCGTGAACGACACGTTCGTGCTGCTCGGGTCGACCTCGTCGACCGCGTCGTCGATCGCCGTGACGACGATGTCCTGCGTCGTCCACCAGTTGCTCGAGTCGAACGTCAGCGCGGTGACGCCGGCGCCGTTGACGGTGACCTGCGGGTTGGCGAGGCCGGCGGACGCGTTGAGCGTGGCGGTCGTGTTGGGCGCGGTGGTCAGGCGCACGTGCAGGGTGCAGCTCGGCGTGCCGGGGGCCAGCTGGTCCTCGGTCAGCTGCGGCGGGCAGGCCGGGTCGCGCGTGACCACGAAGCCGGGCTGCGCGACGATCGCCGTGCTCGGGGCGACGGGCGCCACGGCGGGTGTCTCGTTGCCGACGCGGTCGGAGGCGTACACGCGGTACTCGTAGCACGTCCCGTCGACGGTGCCGGGCACGGCGGTCGGGTCCACCCACGGGCTGGTCGCGCCGGTGACGACCGTCGTCCAGAGGCTCCACGCGGCGGTGAGCGGGCCGGGGCAGGTCGGCATCACGCCGGCCGGCGCCGAGACGGGCGCGCTGCGCCGCTCGATGCGGGTCAGGGTGGGGTCGATGCCGACGCCCGTTCCGTCGGTGCCGGCGTCGAACGTCACCGACATCGCGCCGGGCAGCACGTAGCCGTTGAAGTAGCTGATCGAGGTGCCGGTCGGGTCGGTGGGGTCGTCCTTGATCGTGTACCCGGCCGTGATCGAGTTGTTCGGCGAGAGCGCCGGCGGGGCTGCCGCCGCCCAGTCGTAGGCCGTCGCGAGCTGCGAGCCCGGGTCGGCGGCGGTCGACGTCCACGTGAACTGCTTGCTGTACGTGCTCGTCGTCGACGGCTTGACCGTGAGCTGCTGCGTGCCGCCGGTCAGCTGCCAGCTCGTGCCAGTCGTGTCGGGGTCGGGGAAGTCGACGAAGTGGACGCCCGCCGGGGTGTCGGTCGCGTCCATCTCCACGCGGAAGTCGCCGCCGAAGTTCGAGTTGTACCACATGGTCTGGCCGGGCAGGTCGGCGAACTGGTACTGCGCGTTGGTGCCCTCGACGAGGCCGGAGAGCGACATCGTCGGCGGCGTGTTGTCGATGACGACGGTGCGGGTGATCGTGCCGGGGAGGCTCACGTTGCCGGCGACGTCGCGCACGGAGAGCTCCATCGTGAACGTCCCCGACGCGATGAACGGCGACAGCGTGTTCCAGGCGCACGTCCACGGGTTGAGCGGCGTCGGCGCGGTGATGGTGCACGTCTTGGGCGTGCCGCTGCTGTCGCGGAAGGTGACCGTGGCGGAGAACACGCCGGAGCCGTTGAGGCCGTCGGACGTCGTGCCGCTGAACGGCGGCGTGCTGATGTCGCCGCTGAGCGCGTTGGCGGGCCCCGAGCCGGCCGGGATGTTGCTGATCGTGCCGGTCGGCGCGGTCGCGTCGACGAGCACGAAGCTCGTCGGGTCGTCGTAGTACGCGACGTTGCCCACGTTGTCGGTGCCGGCGATGCGGTACTGGTAGCACATGCCGTCGACGAGGCCCGAATCCGGGGCCGGGCTCGTGGGGTTCGCCGCGCCGACGTTGTTCCAGACCGGCACGGCCGGCATGACGCAGGCGCCGCCGACGATCGTGCCCGTCATGCGCTGCAGCTGCGTGGATGCCATGCCGCTCTCGCCCAGCGGCTCGCTCGGTGCGGTGAACGGGATGGCGACGGTGGAGGAGGGGTTCCAGCCGTTCGTGTAGCTGACGGCGCCTCCGGTGGGTGCGTTGTTGTCCACGCGCACCTCGAAGTCGGCGGTGGACGCGTGGCCACCGGCCGGCACGGTGACCTTGTCGTGGGCGGTGAGCGTCTGGACGCCCGGGTTGGTCGCGCCCGTGCCCCACTGGTAGTCGACGGAGTAGGTGTCGGTCGGCACCACCGTGGTGTCGATGCCGCTGCTGGGCAGGGTCGCCCACGGCGCGGCGCCGAGGGACGGGAAGGTCACGTCATTGACTCCCGCACCTGCGCCGTCGTTGGACGTCGCCTCCACCGTGAAGGTCCCCGACAGGCTGCCGTTGATGTACAGCAGCGCCGGGTTGATCGGGTCGATGTGCTGGTAGCCCGGGTTGACGCCGACGACGAACTGCTTGAAGGCCGTGACCGGTGCGAGGTTGTCGACCAGGTAGGTCCGGCTGTACTTGGCGCGGTTGCCCGCGAGGTCGATGACCTCGATCTCGATCTTCCAGTTGCCGTCGGCCGTGGCGATCGTCGTGTTCCAGTTGCAGCCGGCCCATGCGGCGGTCGCGACGCCGGCGCCGAACGCGGGGGCGGGGGTCATCGCCGTCGAGAGGCAGATGTTGTTGGAGAGCGTCGGATCGGCGATGTTGACGGCCCGCACGTCCACGCGCGCCACGCCGCTCTCGCCGTCGGCGACGGTGCCGTCCACCGGGTTCGTGGGCCCGCTCACCCACGTGGTCGTCGGGGTGTTGACCACGCCGGTCGGAGCGTTGCGGTCGACCATGACGATCATCGGCACGCCGGGCGACGTCTCGGCGTCGAGCGTCGAGCGGTTGCCGACCTTGTCGACCTGCGCGAGGCGGTACTGGTAGCAGTTGTTGTTGAGCGTGGTGGAGTCCACGAGCGTCGGGGTGGCGGGAGAGGCGCCGCCGATCGTGGTCCAGGCGGCGCTCCAGTTGGCGGTGTCACAGACGCCCGCGACAATCGGGGCGACGCGGCGCTCGATGCTCCAGCTGCCGATGCCCGACCCGGTCACGCCGGCGACGTCGTCGGTGCCCGTGCCGAACGTGACGGTCACGTCCGGGCCGACGAGCCAGCCGTTGGTGGTGCTGATGGAGCCGCCGGTCGGGGCGGTCGCGTCGGCCGTCACCTTGAACGGTGCCGTCTTGCTCGCGCCGGCATTGTCGAACGCCGTGGCGTTCACGGTGCCCAGCGACGTCACGCCCGGCACCCAGGAGTAGTTGGCGACGTAGGGCGTGGTGACCGTCGCGCCGGGCGCGACGGAGAGCGCGTCGGGCGTCCACCCGGCGGCGGCACCATCGATGTCGGGGAAGGCGACGTGGTTCATGCCGGTGCCGTCGTCGTGTGCCACGACCTCGGCCCGGAAGTTTCCGGCCTGGGCCGGGTTGAAGAAGATCTCGGTGCCGCTCGGCGCGATCTCCTCGAACAGGGGCGTCGTGCCCTCGAACAGCGTCAACGAGTCGATCACCGGCGGGGTGTTGTCCACGATGACCGTCTTCGTCGGCTTCGGGGACGCGATGACGTTGCCCGCCAAGTCGGTGACCGTCAGCGTGAGCACGTAGGTGCCGTCGGGCGTGACCGACGCCACGGTCGTGTCCCACGCGGGGCAGCTCCAGCCGGGGGAGACGGTGGTGGGCGGGGCGTTCAGCGTGCAGATCGTGCCGTCGCTGGCGCCCGGGCCGTCGTAGGCGACCTCGACCTTGGCGACGCCCGTCGTGACGTCGCTGGAGGTGCCGGTGACCGGGACGGCGCCGGAGACGCTCGGCCCGGCGGGTGCGGTGAACCCACCGAGCGGCAGGTCGGTGTCGACCTTGACGATCGTCGGGCCGACGGTCGTCGCGGGCGTGCGGTTGCCGACGTTGTCGCTCACGACGACCTGGTACTCGTAGCAGCGCCCTGAGACGACCGTCGTGTCGGTGAAGGTGCCGGTCGGCGTGAGGATGGGCGTGCCGATCGATGCCCATGCGCTGTACGGCGTCGAGCACACGTCGCCGACGAGGTTCGCGGCGCGGCGCTCGATCTGCGCGTCACGCAGGCCGGACTCGGCATCCGTGCCACTCGTCACGCTCACGGCGACGCTGGCCACGTTGGTGTAGCCACCGGGGTAGGAGATGACGCCACCGGTCGGGGCGACGGAGTCGGGCTTGACCGAGAAGGCGACCGTTCGAGAGTTGCCGGCGAGGTCCCAGGCGGTCGCGTTGTACGGCGTCGCGTTGGAGGCCGTGGAGGTCGGGGTCCACGCGTAGTTGGTGGTGTCGCCCCACGAGTTGGGCGGGACCGCGCCGACCGAGGAGTCGGTGAAGCCCGGGATGGGCGACCAGCCGGCGGCGATGGCCGGGAAGTCGACGCGCGCCATGCCGCTGCCGGGCGAATCGGTGGCCTCGACGCGGACGCCGAAGTCGCCGCCGACGGCCGGGTTGTACCACTGGATGTCGTTGGCGTTGTCCGCGTACTGGAAGGTCGGGTTGGCGCCCGGGACGAAGTCGAGCAGCGCGGTCGCCGGCGGCGTGTTGTCGACGATCACGTTGATCGTGATGAGGGCGACGTTCCCGGCCAGGTCGCGCACCTTTGCCGTGAGCGTGTAGGCGCCGTCGGGCTTGGCACGCGAATCCCAGCGCGTGGACCACGGGTTCGGGCCGGTCAGGAGGGGGTCCTCGATGACGAACTCCGTGCCGGCCGTGGGCGTGGCGTACACCCCGACGGTCGTCAGGCCGCTGCCAGAATCGGTCGCCGAGCCGTTGATGACGAAGTTGTTGCCGACGTACATGCCCGCCACCGCCGGCACGGCGGCGAGCGGCCCCGGGCCGTCCATGTCGAAGGTCGAGAACGCCCCGGTCGGTGCGGTGCGGTCGACGCGGATCTCGTTCGTGGACGGGAAGGTCGAGACGTTGCCGACGTGGTCGACCGTGAGGAGGCGGTAGCGGTAGCAGTAGCCGTCGACCGTCGTCGTGTCGGTCACGGTCGTGCCGGTCGGGTTGACCGGGCCGATCGCCGTGAACGGCGACCAGGTCGTGCCGCACGCGGCGCCCGTGAACGGCGCGCTCTCGCGCTCGAGCTGCACGGTGTCGAGGCCGGAGAGCCCGTCGGTCGGGTTGGTGATGCCGATGTCGAACGTCGCGGCGTTGCTCGTGGCGGCCGGGTACACCGCAGCGCCGCCGGTGGGGCCGACCGCGTCGGGCAGGACGTGGAACCCGGCGGTCGCCGTGAGCCCGACGTTGTCGAACGCGGTCGCGTTCTGCGGATCGGTCGGGGCCGAGGCGCCCGCCGTCCACGTGAACATCTGGTCGAAGGTGGCCGGCGTGCCGGTGGCGGTCGCGTCGGGAGTGACGGCGGCGGGCGTCCAGCCGGTGCCGAGCGCCGGGAACTCCACGCGGTTGACGCCGCTGCCGGTGTCCGCGGCGGTCATGTGCAGGGTGAACGAGCCCGCGCCGGCGGGGTTGTAGTACATCGTGTCGGTGGTGGCGTACTCGTAGTTGGCGCCGCCGTTCTCGACCCAGTGGTCGAACAGGATCGTCGGCGGCAGGTTGTCGACCGTCAGGTCCTTGGTGATCGGCGCGCTGACGTTGCCGGCCAGGTCGGTGACGGTGAGCAGGAAGGTGTGGAGGCCCTCTGCGATCGAGTTGGTGACGAGCGGGCAGCTCCACGGCGAGGGCTGGGCGCCCGAGCAGGTGACCGTGCCGCTGCTCGTGCCCGTGAAGGTGAGCGTGAACGACGCGACGCCGCTGAGCGTGTCGGCGTGGGTGCCGCCGATCGTGATCGGGCCGGAGACGAACGGGCCGACGGGCGTGTCGATCGTGCCGGTGGGCGGCGTGCGGTCGACCTTGAGCGTGCCGGGCGCCGTCACGGTCTGGACGTTGCCGACCTTGTCCAGCACGTTGATGCGGTACTGGTAGCACTGGCCGTCGGTGATCGACGAGTCGACGTACGGCACGCCGGAGGGCGGGCTCAGCGGCCCGAGGTTGGCCCAGGAGCCGCTCATCGTGCAGGTGCCGGCGGCGAGGGTGCCGGGCTGGCGCTGCAGCTGCCACTCGCCGGTGGTGGACTGCGAATCCGTGCCAGGCGCGAACGTCACGTCCACCGACGCGCCGCTGGTGTAGCCGCTCGGCGGGATGTTCGCCACGATCGTCGAGCCGGTCGGCGCGGTCGAGTCCGCCTCGACCGCGAAGGCACCGGTCTTCTGGTTGCCGACGTTGTCGACCGCGGTCGCGACCTTGGCACCCGGGTCGGCCGGGGTCGGGCCGGTCCAGGCGTAGACCATGTCGTAGGGGGAGGGGCCGCTCGTGTCGGAGGCGGGCGCCGCGGGCGACCAGCCCGTGCCGAGGGCGGGGAAGTCGACGCGGTTCACGCCGCTGCCGGCATCCGTGGCCGCCATGCGCAGCGTGAAGGCGCCGGTCTGCGCCGGGTTGAAGTACATCTTGTTGCCGATCGCGTTCTGGAACTGCGGGTTGGCACCCTCGACCCAGCTGTCGAACGCGATCGTCGGCAGGCCGTTGTCGACGATGACCGACTCGATGAACGGGACGCTGATGTTGCCGGCCTGGTCGACCACCGTGATGGTGATGTCATACGGACCGTCGGGCGTCGCCGCGTTCGTCGTGTCCCAGGTGCAGGTCCAGGGGCTCGGGTTGGCGGCGGCCGTCGGCGCGCAGATCGACCCGGTGGCGGTGCCGGAGTAGGTGACCGAGAAGGTCGCCACGCCGCTCGCCGCGTCGGCGTGCGTGCCGGTGACGCTGAGCGCGTTGCCGCTCACGTACGCGGGCAGCGGATCGATGGTGCCGGTCGGCTTGGTGGAATCGACCTTCACCTCGGCCGAGTCGCCCTGGTCGAAGCGGTTCTCGACGTTGTCCCAGACCTGGACCTGGTACTTGTAGCAGAAGCCGTCGGCGAGGGTCGAATCGGTGTAGGGGGTGCCCACGGGCGGGCTCGCCGGGCCGATGTTGGCCCATGCGCCGTACGCGGTGCACACGCCCGCCACCAGCGGTGAGCTCTGCCGCTGGAGCTGGTGGTGGCCGATGCCCGAGCCGCCGAGGTCGGTTCCCGTGGTGAAGTTGACGCCGACCGTCGTGCTCGTGCTCCAGCCGCCGGGGTAGCTGATCGTCGCGCCGGAGGGCGGCACGGAATCGGCCTGCACGGAGAAGGCCCCGGTGGCGCTGTTGCCGACGTTGTCGAACCCGAGGGCGGTCTTCGCGCCCGGGCTGCTCGCACCGGGCGTCCAGCCGTACGGCATGCTCTGGTACGGCGTCGGCGGGACGTTGTCGGCGAACATCGCGGCGGGGGTCCAGCCGGCACCGAGCGCCGGGAACTCGACGCGGTTGACGCCGCTGCCCGTGTCGGTGGCCGCCATGTTGAGGCGGAAGTCGCCCGAGTTGGCGGGGTTGAACCACATCTTGTTGCCCGCGGCGAACTGGTATTGCGGGTTCGTGCCCTCGAGCCAGCTGTCGAACGTGACGGTCGGCGGGTTGTTGTCGACGATCACCGAGACGGTGACCGGCACGCTCGTGTTGCCGGCGTTGTCCTTGACGACGAGCGTCAGGTCATACGGACCGTCGGCGGGCGTGATCCAGGAGCAGCTGAACGGCGAGGCCTGGGTCTGCGCGGCGCAGACCGAACCGCTGTTGGTCACGGCGTAGGTGATGTCGAAGGTCGCGACGCCGCTGCCGGTGTCCGAGTGCGTGCCGGTGACCGCGAAGGTGCCGGAGATGAACTGCCCGGCGGTCGGCGCCGTGAACGCGCCGACGGGCTTGGTGCGGTCGACCTTCACGATGGTACCGGGGGTCACCGTCTCGATGTTTTCCACGTTGTCGAACACGAGCAGCTGGTACTCGTAGCAGCGGCCGTCCGCCGTGGTCGAGTCCACGTAGGGCGACGGGGCGTTCGCGGCGCCGAGGTTGGCGAACGGGGTCCACGAGGTGCAGGTGCTGCTGGAGAGCGTCGCGTCGCGGCGCTGCAGCTGCGTGCGGCCAAAGCCCGACCCCGTGCCGTCGGTGCCGGCCGAGAAGGTCAGCGACGTGCTGGCGGCGCTCGTGTTGCCGCCCGTGTAGCTGAGCGAGGAGCCGGTCGTCGGCGCCGTGTCGCTCGAGACGATGAAGGCGCCCAGGCCCGTGTTGCCGGCGACGTCGGTGCCGATCGCGTTCTGCGCGCCGGGGTTGGCCGCGCTCGGCGAGAAGGCGTAGGAGACGGTGTAGGGGCTCGGGGCCGATGCATCGACGAACGGAGCGCCCGGGGTCCAGCCGGCACCCAGCGCCGGGAAGGTGACGTTGGCGACGCCGCTGCCGGTGTCGACGGCACCCATGAACAGGTCGAACGCGCCGCTCTGCGCCCCGTTGAACCACATGCGGTTGCCCACGGGGTGCGTGTACTGGGAGTTGGTCGTCTCGACCCAGCTGGAGAAGCTCAGCGCGGGCGGCAGGTTGTCGAACACCACGGTGCGGGTGAACGGCGTGCTGTTGTTGCCGGCGCGGTCGGTGACGACGAGCGACAGGGTGTAGGTGCCGTCGGTGTAGCTGGCGGTGTTGATGCCGCAGCTCCACGGGTTGACCGTGGCCGGCAGCGCGACCGTGCAGGGCGGCACCGTGCCCGGCCCCGTGTAGGTCATGGTCAGCGTGTTGACGCCGCTGCCACCGTCGCCGGAGATGCCGGTGAAGGCGGTGAGGCCGCTGACGGGGCCGACCGGGGCGACGTCGATGGCGCCGGTCGGGATGGTCGTGTCGACCTTGACCTCGCTCGGGCTGGTGTACGTCCGCACGTTGCCGACGTTGTCGGTCACGATCAGGCTGTAGCGGTAGCAGCTGCCGTCGACCAGGCCGCTGTCGGCGAACGTCGTGCCGGACGGGTTGGCGCCGCCGACGACCGTGGCGCCGCCGTACGTGCCGCACACGCCGGCGGTGAGGGAGGTGGTCTCGCGGGAGATCGCCCAGCTCCCGATCCCGGAGTCGACGTCCGTGCCGGGCGTGAAGGTGATGGTCGGGGTGGCGGAGTTGGTGAAGCCATTGACGTAGCTGATCGAGCCGCCGGTCGGCAGGTTGGGGTCGGGCACCGTGACGAACGGCGACGTGGTGGCGTTGCCGGCGAGGTCGACGGCCGTGACGTTGCGCGAGCCGAGCGTGGAGGCGCCGCTCACCCACGTGTAGTCGTTGGTGTAAGGGTTGGGCGCCGAGTTGTCCGTGGCCCCGGCCGGCGTCCAGCCCGTGCCGATGGTCGGGAAGTCGACGCGGTCCACGCCGCTGCCGGAATCGGTGGCCGTCACCTCGAGGCGCGCGCTGCCACCCTGCGCCGGGTTGAACCAGAGCTTGGTGAGGTCGAGCGTCGGCACGTACTGGTACTGCGGGTTCACGGTCTCGACCCACTTGACCGCGGAGACCGTCGGGCCGCCGTTGTCGATGAGCACCGTGCGCGTGATCGGCACGGAGTTGACGTTGCCTGCGGCGTCGGTGAGCACCAGCGTGAAGGTGTAGGTGCCGTCGGCCGGCATCGAGTGCGTGTCGAACACGCAGCTCCACGGCGTGCCGGGCGCCATGTTCAGGCAGGCGTTGCCGGTCGGCGTGCCGTACGTGAGGTCCATGTCGACGAGGCCGCTGTTGGTGTCGACCGCCGTGCCGCCGATCGTCACCGTGTTGCTCCACGGGCCGGCCGGCAGCGGGTCGATGGTGCCGCTCGGCGGCGTGCGGTCGACGCGGACGACGTCGCCGGCGGGATCGACCGTCGTGGAGGAGTTCTCGACGTTGTCGTACTGCGTCAGCGAGTAGTCGTAGCAGAAGCCGTCCGCGATCGTGGTGTCGGCGTAGCTCGGCGTGGGGTTGGTGGCGATCACCGCGAACGGGCCGTAGGCGCCCGTGCAGCTGCCACCGGTGTAGGGCCGCTGGCGGCGGTTCAGCTCGACGCGGCCGAGGCCCGACAGCGCGTCGGTGCCGGGCGTCCAGGCGATGGTGGCACTCGTGCCGTTGGTCAGCAGCGCCGGCACGTTGAGCGTGCCACCGGTCGGCGCGGACGCGTCGTGCAGCACCTTGAAGGTGGCGGTGCTCGAGTTGCTCGCGTTGTCGACCGCGGTGACGATCGGGTCGACCGGGTTGCTCGGCGCGACGTTGCCCGTGTTGAACGAGTACGTCTGCGAGTAGGGGGTGGGCCCGGTCGTGTCGCTGCCGCCGCCGCTGGGGCTCCAGTTCAGGCCCAGGTCGGGGAAGTCCACGCGGTTCACGCCGGCGCCCGCGTCCGTTGCGTCGAACAGCACGTCGAAGCCGCCGTTGCCGAGCGGGTTGACGTACATCGTCGTGCCGGCCTTGATGAACTGGAACTGCGGGTTGGCACCCTCGACGAAGCTGTTGAAGGCGATGACCGGGCCGTTGTTGTCGACCAGCACCGTGCGCTGGTACGCCGGCCCCGGGTTGTTGGCGTTGCCCGCGCGGTCGGTGACCGTCAGCGTGATCGTGTAGGTGCCGTCGGGCACCCCGACGAGCGTGTTCCAGTTGCAGGAGAAGGCGGCCGGCGCGGTCGCCTCGGTGCAGATCGTGCCGGTGGCCGGGCCCGCGAAGCTGAGGCGCGCATTGGCCACGCCGCTGCCCGTGTCCGCGGAGGTCGCAGCGACCGGCACCGCGTTGCCGCTCCACGGGCTGGCCGGCGCGGGGTTGATCGCGCCGGTCGGCTTGGAGGTGTCGACCTTGACCTCGTTGAGGCTGGTCGCGGGCGTCGAGTTGCCCACGTTGTCGGTCACCTGGAGGCGGTACTGGTAGCAGGTGCCGTCGAGCAGGCCGGTGTCCACGAACGGCGAGCTCGGGTCGGGCCCGCCGACCGGGCCCCAGCCGAGGTAGGACCCGCACGAGCCATTGGTGAGGGGCGCGTTCTGGCGCTCGATCCGCCAGCCACCGACACCGGACAGCGCGTCGGAGCCCGTGGTGAACGCCACGGTGGCGGTCGTGGAGGAGGTGAACGAGTTGGGCGGGTTGACCGTCTGGCCCGTCGGGCCGACGCCGTCCGCGACCACGTCGAACCCGACGGTCGAGGAGTTGCCGGCGTTGTCGTAGGCGACCGCGTTGACCGCGCCCGAGCTGGCGGCGCCGGCCGCCCACGTGTACGTGTTGAGGTAGGGGTTGGGGCCGGCCGAGTTGGACGTCGCGCCCGGCGTCCACAGCGAGAGGCCGCCGTCGAGGTCGGGGAAGTCCACGCGGTTGACGCCCGTGCCGCTGTCGCTGGCCTGGATGCGCAGCTGGGCGCCACCGGTCTGGCCCGGGTTGAAGTACAGCCGCGTGCCGGAGACGTGCTGCCACTGCGGGTTGGTGCTCTGCGTCCACGAATCGAAGGCGACGATCGGCGGCTGGTTGTCGACCGTGATGACGCGCGAGGCGTTGCCGATGTTGCCGGCCAGGTCGTACACGGTGAGGATCATCGTGTACGAGCCGTCCGCGAACCCGGTCGTGTTCCACGTGCAGGTCCAGCTCGCGGTGGGGACCGGGTCGGCGCACATCGCGCCGCTGCCGGGCGCCTGCGGGCCCGTCCAGCTCAGGGTGACGTGGTCGACCGCGGTGTGCACGTCGCCGCTCGTGCCGGTGAAGACGTTGCTGGCGCCACCGATCGGCCCGGCCGGGGTGGGGTTGATCGCGCCGCTCGGCACCGTCTGGTCGAAGCGGACGATGTCGGACTGCAGGTCGACGTACGTGGCGACGTTACCGACGTTGTCGGTCACGACGAGGCGGTACTCGTAGCAGTGGCCGTCCACCATGGTGGTGTCGACGACGGGGGAGACCGTGTTGGCCGGCGCGACGGGCGTCCAGCCCGCGGGCGACGTGCACGCGTCGGCGAGCAGGGTGTAGGACTGGCGCTCGACCTGGAAGCTGCGCACGCCCGAGCCGAGCCCGTCCGTGCCCGAGCCGAAGGTGATGTTGCCGGAGCTGTTGAGCTTCGTGCGCGCGGAGGAGTAGTTGAGCGAGCCGCCGGTCGGTGCCGTGTTGTCGCGGCGCACCTCGAACGTCTTGCTGGAGGAGTTGGGCACGTTGTCGGTGACGACGACGTTCAAGCCGGCGTTGGTGGTGGCGCCGACCGACCAGTTGTACGTGCCGGAGAGGACGCCGCCCTGGCCCGCCGGGCAGACGGCCGAGGTGTTGTCGGCCGTGGTGTCGGTCGAGCCGCCGCTCGGTGCCCACAGCGAGCCGGCGCCGTCGGCGTCCGGGAAGGTCGCGCCGGCGATGCCGCTCGTGTCGCACGCGGCCACGTCGAGGCGGGCCGAGCCGGTGAAGGCCGGGTTGAACCAGAGCAGGCTCGGGGCGGCGGCCGCGACGTACTGGTAGCTCGGGTTGAGCTGCGGGGTCCACGTCGCGACGCCGACGACCGGCGGCAGGTTGTCGACGATCACCGGCTGCGTGGTGATGAACGTGTTGCCGGCCTTGTCGTGCACGGTCAGCTCGATCACGTACGTGCCGTCGGGCACGAGGGTCGAGTTCCAGTTGCAGCTCCAGCTCGTCGGGCTCGGCGGCGAGAGGCAGACGGTGCCCGGCGCGCCGGCGACGCCCTGGATCTTCACGTCGACGAAGGCGATGCCGCTCTCAGCGTCGGCCGAGGTGCCCGTGATCGCCACGCCCGTGCCGCTCACGCCCGTCGGGTTCGGCGGGTTGATGAGGCCGGTCGGGTTGGTGCGATCGATCAGCACCTCGCTGCCGTTGGGCTGGAAGACCTCGTTGCCCACGTTGTCGATCACGTGCAGGCGGTAGCTGGCGCACGTGGCGTCGGGGATGGTCGAATCGGCCCAGGTCGTGCCGCCCGGGTTGACCGGGCCGACGTCGACCCAGCTGAACGCACCGGTGCAGGCGCCTGCCGTGATGCCGCGCATCGCGCGCTGGATGCGCCACGTGCCGACACCGGAGAGCCCGTCGGTGCCCTTGTTGAAGGTGACCGTGGTGGAGGCGGCGTTGGTGGTGCCGTTCGGGGAGCTGATGCTGGCGCCCGACGGCGGCAGGTTGTCGGGCGTGACGGTCCAGGTCACGGTGCTGGAGTTGCCCGCGTTGTCGGTCGCGGTGGCGGTGCGCAGGCTCGGGTTTGCCGCGCCGGCCGTCCATCCGTAGCTCTGCGTGTACGGCCCGGAGTTGTCGGTGCCCGGCGCTGCGGGCGTCCACCCGGCCCCGTTGATCGGGAAGGTGACGCCATTGACGCCCGTGCCGCCATCGGTCGCACCGACCTCGACCGAGAAGTCGCCGAAGAAGCCGGTGTTCGTGTTGACGTACATCGTCGAGCCGACCGCGAACTGCGAACCGCCGTTGGTGCCCTCGACGAAGCCGACGAAGGTGGCGACTGGCGGGTTGTTGTCCACGACAATCGGCGTGCGCGTGGTGACGAACGTGTTGCCGGCGTTGTCGGTGACGGTCAGCTCGAGCGTGTACGTGCCGTCGGCGAGCGTGGTCGTGTCCCAGTTGCAGCTCCACGCCGTGGGGCTGGCCGGGCCGAGGCAGACGTTGCCGGTGGCGGGGCCGAGGTACCGCACGTCGACCTTGGACACGCCGCTCGTCGCGTCGCCCGAGATGCCGGTGACGGTCTTCACGCCGCTGAAGGGGCTCGCCGGCGCCGGGTCGATGCTGCCGGTCGGCACCACGCGGTCGACGCGGAAGGTGTTCGTGCTCGAGATCGTCTGCGGGTTGGAGACGTTGTCGTTGACGATCAGCTGGTACTTGTAGCAGGTGCCCGTCGCGGTGGTGGTGTCGCTGAAGGGCGAGGTCGGGTTGGTGGCGATGGTCACCCACGTGCCGGGGAAGGCGCCGCACGTGCCGGCGGAGAACGGAGCCGCGTCGCGCTGCAGCAGCACGGTGCCCAGGCCGGACTGCGAATCCGCGCCGAGCGTGAACGCCACGGCGTGGGCGGCAGCGTTGGTGGTGATGTTGAGCGGCGTCAGCGAGCCACCCGTCGGCGGCGCGGTGTCGTTCTCGACGCGGAACGAGACGTTCGAGAAGTTGCCGGCGTTGTCGTAGGCCTTCGCCTGCACCGTGCCGGGCTGGCCGGCGCCGGGACCGGACCAGAGGTAGTTGAGCGACCACGGCGTGGTGGCGTCGGAACCACCCGGCGGCGTCCAGCCCGTCGCCGGGGCGAACGTCGGGAAGTCGACCCGGTTCATGCCCGTGCCGCCGTCGGTGGCGTTGATGTTGACCGTGAACTCACCGCTCTGGGCCGGGTTGACGTACATCGTCGTGCCGCCGGTGGGCGCGAACTGGTACGGGGCGCCGGTCACCTCGACGAACCCGCCGAAGGACGAGACCGGAGCGACGTTGTCGACGATGATCGTCTTGTCCAGCACGTAGGTGTTGTTGGCGAAGTCCTTCACCGTCAGGTGCATGATGTAGGTGCCGTCCGGCACGCCGCCGGTGGCCCACGAGCAGCTCCAGGACGCGGTCGGCGTGGTGCCCAGGCAGATGTTGCCGGTCGCCGCGCCCGTGTACGTCACGTCGACGCTCTGGACGCCGCTCTCGTTGTCGAACGAGGTGCCGGTGACCGCCACCGTGCCGCCGAAGGGCGAGGCCGGGGTCGGGTTGAAGGTGCCGCCCGGGATCGTGCGATCGACGCGCACGATGTTGGTGCCCACGATGGTGTTCGCATTGCCGACGTTGTCGGTGAAGATGATCGAGTACTCGTAGCAGGTGCCGTTGGACGTGGTCGTGTCGACGTACGGCGACGCGGGCGTCGTCGAGAGCGAGGTGGGCAGCGTCCAGGCGCCAGCGTTGCAGACGCCGTTGGCGTACGTGGTGGAGCGGCGCTTGATCTCGGTGGAGCCGAGCAGCGACTGCGAATCGGTGGCGGTCGTCCACGGGATGGTGATGTTCGTGGCGCTCGTCGCCGTGCCCGCGGGCGGGGTGATGGAGCCACCGGCGGGAGGCAGCGAATCGAGCTCCACGTCGAAGGTCGCCGTCCGCGGGTTGCCCGCGTTGTCGAAGGCGGTCACGGTCTTGAGGCCCTGGCCGGTGACCGGTGCCACGAAGTCGTAGCCGAACGAGAACGTCGGGCCGGCGCCCGCCGCGGAACCGCCCGCCGTCCAGCCGCCACCGATGACCGGGTAGTCGATGCGGTTCATGCCGGTGCCGGCGTCCGTCGCGGTGAAGCGCACGTTGGTGCGGCCGGTGCCGGTCGGGTTGACGTAGAGCTTCGTGCTGGCGCCACCGGTCCAGTGCTGGAAGCCGTTGCCGCTCGCCTCCTGGAAGTCGAGGAAGGTCACCGTCGGCGCCTGGTTGTCGACGAGCATCGACTTGGTGACCGTGGCGGACACGTTGCCGGCGATGTCGGTCACCACGAGCGACATCGTGTAGGTGCCGTCGGCGAGCAGCGTGGTGTCCCACGCGCAGGTCCAGCCGCGCGGGTCCGGCGGCGGGGCGAGCGTCGCCGAGCACATGGTGCCGCTGGCGGGACCGGAATAGGTCAGCGCGATGCTCGCGACACCGCTGTGGGAATCGCTCGCGACGCCGGTGATGGTGGCGGCGCCGCTGATCGGGCCGGCGGGCGTCGGGTTGAAGGAGCCGTTGGGGGCCTGCGTGTCGACGCTGACCGTGTTGGTGCTCGGGTCGAGCTGCTTGTTGCCCACGTTGTCGGTGACGACGCGCTGGTACTGGTAGCAGAAGCCGCCGGCGACCGTGCTCGTGTAGGAGGTGCCGGGGTTGGCCGGGCCGTGGTCGGCGAACAGGCTCCAGGAGGCTGTGTCACAGACGCCGTTGGCGTACGTGGTCTGGCGGCGCTGCAGCTGCACCGAGGCGATGCCGGACTGGGAATCGGAGCTGGCGGTCGAGCCGATGGTGACGGAGGTCAGCTTGGTGATCGTGTTCGGCACCACGATCGAGCCGCCGGTCGGCGCTGCCGAGTCGGCCTCGATCTGGAAGCTCGCGGTCGCCGTGTTGCCGGCGTTGTCGCGGGCGATGGCGTTCTGGAGGCCGGGGCTCGGCAGGGTGACGGCGGAGAACCCGTACGTGGCGGTGTAGGGCGTCGGGCCCGTGTTGTCCACGCCGCCACCGGTCCACGGCGCGGCGAGCGTCGGGAAGTCGACCTGCTTGACGCCGGTGCCGCCGTCCGCGGCGTTCATGCGGACGATGAAGGTGCCGGTCTGGTTCGGGTTGTAGTAGTGCTTGGCCGCCGGCACGTCGGTGAACTGGAAGTTGTTGCCACCGGTCTCCTGCACGTCCAGGAAGCTGATGGTCGGCGCCACGTTGTCGACGATCACCGTGCGGGTGAAGGGCGCGCTGACGTTGCCGGCCAGGTCGTGCACGACGAGGCTGAGGATGTAGGTGCCGTCGACGAGCGGCGTCGGCCACGGGCACGACCACAGGCGCGGATCGGGCGCCGCGGAGAGGGCGGGGGAGAGGCACACGTTGCCGTCCGTGGTGCCCGGCCCGTCGTAGGCGACGTCCACGAAGGACACGCCGGTGAGGGCGTCGGAGGCGTCGCCGCTGATCGTCACGGTGCCGCTGAACGGGTCGGCCGGCAGCACGTTGATGTTGCCGGTCGGCGCCTGCGTGTCGAGCTTGTACACGGAGGCGGAGGGGATGGTCTGGACGTTGCCGACGTTGTCGGTGACCAGGACGTGGTACTCGTAGCAGCGCCCGCTGGTCAGCGGCCCGTCGACGTAGCTGGCAGCCGGGTTGGTGGCGATCGGCGTCCAGCCGCCGGGCGCGGCGCAGCCACTCGGCGAGAGCAGGCCGAAGCGGCGCTCCAGGACCGTCGTGAAGATGCCCGACTGCGTGTCGGAGCTGGCCGAGATGGCGATCGTCGGGCTCGCGTTGTTGCTGGTCGTGTTGGGGACGGTCAGGCCGCCGCCGCCGGGCGCCGTGATGTCGGACTCGACGATGAAGGTGGAGGTCGACGTGTTGTTGGCGTTGTCACGGGCCGTCACCGTCTTGACGCCCGGATCGGCGGCGCCGGCGGTCCACGTGTAGTTCCAGTCGTACTGGTTGGGCGCCGTCACCGTGCTGTCGGCGCCGCCCGCGCTCCAGTTGCTGCCCAGCCCCGGGAAGGCGAGGTCCTGCACGCCGGTGCCGCCGTCGGTCACCGTGAACTGCACCTGCGTGGTGCCGGTCTGCGCGGTGTTGACATAGATCTTGTTCAGTGGTGCACTGGAGTTCGGATACTGGTAGATCGCACCGCTCGATTCGGCGAACGCCTTGAAGGCGATGACCGGGGCGAGGTTGTCGACGACGACCACGCGGGTGGTGGGCGCGCTGAACCGACCCGCGTTGTCGCGGACGACGAGCGTGAGCGTGTACGTGCCGTCGGCGAGGCCGCCGGTGGGCCAGGAGCACGTCCAGTTGCCGCCGGGCGCCGTGGCCGTGGGGCAGATCGTGCCCGACGCCGGGCCCGAGTACGTCACCGCGACGCTCTGCACGCCGGACGCCGCGTCGGACGCCGTGCCGATGACCGAGACCGTGCCGCTGAACGGGCTGGCGGGCGTGCCCGGATCGATCGCGCCGTTCGGGTTGGTCAGGTCGACCGGCGTGATGCCCGTCGCCGGCACGGTCATGATGTTGTCGACGTTGTCGCGGACCTCGAGGCGGTACTCGTAGCAGGTGGCGTCGGCGACGGTCGTGTCGACGAAGGTGGATCCCGGCGCGTTGTTGGACGCGACGAGCGGGCCCCAGGGCAGCCACGCGCCCGTGGCACAGACGCCGTTGGAGTAGGCCGTGGCGCGGCGCTGGACCTGCCAGAAGCCGACGCCGGATCCCGTGTCGCCGCCGGTGCCGAACGTGACCGTCACGGCAGCGGTGGTCTGGATCACGGTCGGGCTCGACACCGAGCCGCCCGACGGGGCGGACGTGTCGGGCGTGACGGTGAAGCCGGCGGTGGCGGACGTGCCCGCGACGTCGAACGCCGTGGCTGACTTCGTGCCGGGCGGGGTGGGCGTGGCACTCCAGCTGTAGGCACCGCTGTAGATCGTGCCGGCGGGGATGGTCGCGCTCTGGGTGCCGCCGGGAAGCCATCCGGCGCCGAGGGCGGGGAAGTCGACGCGCTGCATGCCGCTGCCGGCGTCGGTGGCGTTCATGCCGACGCTGAACCCGCCCGTGCCGGCCGGGTTGTAGTACATCGTGGAGCCGACCGCGAACTGGTAGTTCGGGTTGGTGCCCTCGGTGAACGACGCGAACGCGATGCTCGGCGGCGTGTTGTCGATCGTGAGCGTCCGCGACGTGACGTACACGTTGCCGGCCAGGTCGCGGATCGTCGCGGTGATCGTGTAGACGCCCTGCGGCAGCAGGCCGGTCGCCCACGAGCACGACCAGTTGGCGGGCTGCGACGCGCAGATCGAGCCGCTCGCCGGGCCGCTGTAGGTGACGTCGACGTAGTTGATGCCGCTGGCGCCGTCGGACGAGACGCCCGTGAGCGGCACGGCGCCGCTGGCAGGGCCGACCGGCGCGCTGTTGACGTTGCCGCTCGGGGGCGAGCGATCGACGCGCTCCTCCGTCGGCCCCGTGCTGTTGTAGGTGGCGACGTTGCCCACGCGGTCGGTGACGCGCAGCTGGTAGTGGTAGCAGAAGCCGTCGGCCGTCGTCGTGTCGGCGTACGGGGTCGCCGGGTTGGCGACGAGCGACGTGAACCCGGTCCAGCCGCCCGCGTTGCACACGCCGCCCGCGAGCGTCGTCTGCTCGCGCCAGATCGCCGTGCTGCCGACGCCCGACAGCGCGTCGCTGCCCGCCGCGAACGTCACGGTCGCCGATGCCGCGTTCGTGTAGCGCGTGGGGTAGGAGATCGAGCCGCCGGTCGGCAGGCCCGTGTCCTGCAGGATGTTGAACGTGGTGGTCGCGGACGCGCCGGCGACGTCGAAGCCCGTGGCGGTCTGCGTGCCGGGCTGGGCGGCGCCGGCGGTCCAGTTGAAGGCCGCCGAGAACGGCGTGGGCGGGGTGGTGTCGCTCAACTGCGGGAGCGACCAGCCCGCGGCGCCCGCATCCGGGTCGACGAAGGAGACGCTGGCCGCGCCGGTGCCACCGTCGACGTTGTTGATGAGCACGTTGAACGAGCCGCCGAACGCGGGGTTGTAGTAGAGCGGCTGGCCGACCACTCCGTTCCAGTACTGGTACTGCAGGTTGGTGGTCGGCACGAAGCTGTTGAACGTCACGGCCGGCGGGTTGTTGTCGAGCTGGATCGTGCGCGTGTACACGTACGTGTTGCCCGCGACGTCGGTCACGGTCAGCTCGAGCGTGTAGGTACCGTCGAGCAGGGCGGTGGTCGTCCAGCCGCAGCTCCACGTGCCGTTGGTGGTCGGCGCGGCCGGGGTCAGCGTGGGGGCGAGGCAGATCGAGCCGTTCGGGCTCGGGCCGCTCTTGTAGCGCACGTCGACCGACGCGACGCGTGAACCGAGGTCCTGCGCGTCCCCGGTGATGGTGATCGAACCACTCGACGGGCCGACCGGCGTGCCGCTGATCGTGCCCGTCGGCGCTGTGTTGTCGAACGCCACCGTGTCGGGATCGGCGACCGTCACCACGTTGTCCACGTTGTCGGTCAGGACGAACTGGTAGCGATAGCAGAAGCCGTTGGCGATCGTCGTGTCGTTGTAGGGCGACGCGGGCGACGTGGCGATCGTCGCCGGCACGGTCCAGCCACCGGCGTTGCAGACGCCGCTCGCGTAGCCGGTCTGCGAGCGCTGCAGCACACGCGACTTGACGCCCGACGCCGCGTCGGTGCCGTTGGTCAGCGCGATGATCGTGCCGGCCGTGTTGCGCACCTGCGGCGTGGTGTCGATGGTGCCGCCCGTCGGCGGGGTTGCGTCCTGGCTGATCGTGAAGTTGGCGGTCGAGGTGTTGCCCGCGTTGTCGACCGCGGTGAGCGTCTTGGGGCCCGGGTTGGCGGCGCCGGGTGCGTGGGTCGACCACGAGTACGGCATCTGGTACGGCACCGTGGTGTCAGGGCCGCCGCCGGTCCACGCCGGGAAGCCCATGCTCGGGTAGGTGATCTGCTGCATGCCCGCGCCTGCGTCGGTCGCGGAGGCGTCCACTCGGATCGTGCCGGCGCCCGCCGGGTTGAAGTAGGCGGTGGTGCCGGCGACGAAGATGAAGTTGGTGCCGCTCGTCGGGGTGAGCACGAGCGGCGCGATGACCGGGCCGTTGTTGTCGACGATGACCGTGCGCGTGACCGGGCCGCTGTTGTTGTTGGCGGCGTCGTAGGAGGTGACCGTCAACGTGTAGACCCCGTCCGGCAGGGCCGGGCCGGGGTTGGTGTCGAAGGCGCAGCTCCAGGTGCCGCCGCCGGGGGGCGAGGTGGGGATGCTCGCGCACATCGTGCCGCTCGCCGGGCCCGAGTAGGTGACGGTGACGTGGTCGATCGCCGTCTGCACGTCGCTCGCCGTGCCGGTGATCGCGTTGCCGTTGCCCGAGATCGAGGCCGCGGGCGGGTTCATCGTGGCGGACGGGTTGCCACCGTCGACCATGATCGTGAAGGTCGTGGGATCGGTCACCGTCGCGGCGTTGTCGACGCGGTCCTTGGTGATCAGCTGGTACTCGTAGCAGAACCCGCTGACCAGGCCGGTGTCGTTGAACGGCGACGGCGGGCTGACGCCACCGACCGGCGTGAACCCGGTCCACGACGTGCAGACGTTGCCGGCGAGCGTGCCGCTGCGCCGCTCGAGCGACCAGGAGCCGAGGCCGGAGAGCGCGTCGGTGCCGGTGGAGAAGGCGATGCTGGCCGAGGTGGCCGACTGGATGCCACCCGGGACGCTCAGGGTCGCGCCGGTGGGGGCGGCCGGGTCGGGGGTGACCGTGAAGTTGCCCGTGCGCGTGTTGCCCGCGTTGTCGTACGCGGTGGCGACGGCCGCGCCGGGGTTGGCGGGCGACGACGTGTAGCTGTACGTGAAGGAGTAGGGCGAGGCACCGCCGACGTTGGCGCCCACCGGCGTCCAGTTCGCACCGAGCGACGGGAAGGCGACGTGGTTCATGCCCGTGCCGGCGTCGACGGCCGTCATGCGCACGGTGAACGTCGCGGCCCCCGTGGGGTTGTAGTACATCGGCGTGCCGGGGACGGCGTTCCAGTACAGGAAGTTGCCGCCCGCGCCCTCGGCGTAGTCGAGGTGCGTGAACGGCGTCGGTGCGTTGTTGTCGACGATCTCCGTGCGCGAGGTGCCCATGACCGAGTTGCCGGCGACGTCGAACACCTGGATGTTGATGATGTAGCTGCCGTCCGGGAGGCCGAGCGCGATCGTGTTCCAGCTGCAGCCGCCCGGCGTGCCCCACGTCTTGGAGTTGGCCGGCCCGGTCAGGGAGGGCGAGGCGCAGACGGTGCCGTCGTTGGTGCCCGGGCCGTCGTACGTGACGATCACGTTGTTGACGCCCGAGAGCGTGTCGCCGGCGGTGCCGTTGACGAGCACCGTGCCGCCCCACGGGCCCGCCGGCAGCGAGGCGACGGCGCCCGTCGGCGCCACCGTGTCGACGCGCACCGTGCCCGCCGAGTTGTACGTGCGCACGTTGCTGACCTTGTCGTACTCGTGCAGCTCGTACTGGTAGCAGAAGCCGCTGACGAGGCCCGAGTCGACGATGGGGCTGGCGACCGTCAGGGCGTAGAAGGCCGGCACGGAGTAGGACCCGCACGTGCCGTTGCTGTAGACCGCCTGCGAACGCCAGACCTCGCGCTTGAGGATGCCCGACTGCGCGTCGGTGCCCGAGGTGTAGGTGATCGCACCCGAGTTGGTGGTCGTGTTGATCGTCTGGTCGGTGACGGTCAGC
Source organism: Thermoleophilia bacterium (assembly GCA_025964465.1). Lineage (GTDB taxonomy): Bacteria > Actinomycetota > Thermoleophilia > Gaiellales > SKUG01 > JAGQUL01. Next base: position 8,446 of record JAOPYS010000211.1, on the reverse strand, counting down.
GAACCACCGGCCGGGGCGGTCGTGTCGGGGGAGACCGTGAACGCCGCGGTCGAGGTGCGCCCGGCGTTGTCGGTCGCGATGATCGTCTGGGGGCCGACGGACGTGGCGCCGGCCGTCCAGGAGAACGACTGGCTGTAGGGCGACGACGAGTCGGCGAACCCGGCGGGCGTCCAAAGCGAGCCGCCGCCGCCGTCGATGTCGGGGAAGAGCACGTTGTTGATGCCCGAGCCGCCGTCGGTCGCCGTCGCCGAGACCGTGACCGAGCCGGACTGCGCGGGATTGAACCAGAGCGTCGTGCCGGTCACCGACTGGAAGTTGGGACCGCTGCCGGGCGTGAAGCCCGTGAAGGTGACGGAGGGGTTGGTGTTGTCGACGGTGATCGTCGTCTGGATGCTGTTGGGGATGCTGTTGTTGTTCGCGGCGTCGCGAACGCTCAGGTTGATCGTGTAGACGCCGTCCGCGAGCGAGGCGGTGTTGAAGCCCGGGCAGCTCCACGTCGTGGAGTTCGCCGGGACGACCGCCAGCGGCCCGGCACCGGAGCAGACCGTGCCGGTGGGCGTGCCGCCGGGGGAGGCCGCCCAGGTCAGCGTGATCGCGGCCGGGCCGGTCGCTGCGTCGGTCGCGGTGCCGGAGAAGGCGATGACGCCGGAGACGTAGCCGGGCAGGCCGTTGATCGTGCCGCCGGGCAGGCCCGTGTCGATGATCACCTTGTTGGTGTTGGCGTACGTCGTCGTGCGCCCGACCCGGTCGGTGACGACCAGCTCGTACTGGTAGCACTGGCCGTCGACCAGGCCCGTGTCGGTGTAGCTGGGCCCGGCGGGTGCGACGGGACCGACCTGCGTGAAGGCGCCCATCGCGTTGCACACGCCGGCGGTCATGCCGGCCTGGGCGCGGCGGATGATGTAGCCGTTGGTGAGGTCGATGCCTGACTGCGTGTCGGTACCGACGGAGAACGGGATGATGGCGCTGGTCGCGCTCTGCGCGCCGTTCGGTGGCGTGATCGAGCCGCCGGTCGGCACCGTGGTGTCGGCCTGCACGATGAAGCTCTGGGTCGCCGTGCGTCCGGCGTTGTCGGTGCCGGTCGCGGTGCGCGAGCCCGGGTCGCACGCGGGAACCGTGCACGCGGTCCACGTGTACGTCGCGTCGTAGATGTCGGGGGCGACGAGCGTGGTGTCGACCAGGCTGCCGTTGGTCCAGCCCGACGGCGGCAGGCCGGGGAAGGTCACGTTGTTGACGCCGGTGCCGCCACCGTCGCTCGCGTGCACGCTCACGGTGAACGAACCGCCGAACGCGTTGTTGAACCAGTGCTTCGCGGGGTTGCCCGCGTCGTCGGCCTGGTACTGCGCACCGGCGCCCTCGGTGAAGACGTTGAAGCTCATCGACGGCGCCGTGTTGTCGACGATCACGTTCATCGTGAAGGTCGTGGTGTTGCCGGCGACGTCCTTGATCACGCCCGTGATCGTGTACGGCCCGTCGGTGACGGTCGTGGTGTCGAAGGGGCAGCCGGGGCTGCTCGTGCCCCACGTCGCCGGTGCCAGGTTGTTGCAGAGCGGCGTGGCGGTGCCCGTCCGCGTGACGGTGATGCCGGACACGCCGGAGTTCGTGTCACCCGAGGTGCCGTAGATCGCGACCGTGCCGGACCACGGCGAGGGCACCGAGCTCGTCATGGAGCCCGTCGGGGGCACTGTGTCGATCTTCGTCGGGGTCGTGATCGGCGACGTGAAGACGTTGCCGACGTTGTCGCTCACCAGGACGCGGTACTCGTAGCAGTTGCCGCTCACGACGCTGGTGTCGTTGCCGGCCACGAGGGTGACGGGCGCGAATCCGCCAGCTGGGTTGCACGTGCCGCCCGTGAGCGTGCCGGACCGCCGCTCGACGGTGACCGGCCCGATGCCCGAGCCGGCCCCGTCCGTGCCGGTGGTGAAGGACACGGGGACGCTCAGGACGTTGTAGGCCGCTGCGGGTGATGTGATCGTCCCGCCCGTCGGCGCGGTCGAGTCCGCGATGACCTGGAACCCCTGCGTCACCGTCTTGCCGCCGCCGTTGGCGACCGTGGCGTTGAGGAAGGGGCCGGCGGTCGCGCCGGACGCCCATGCGAAGGTCGTGGTGTAGGGCGAGCTGGAGTCGACCGACCCGGCTGGGGACCAGGCGGTGCCGACGCCGTCGATGTCGTCGTACATGACGGACCCGATGCCCGTCTGCGCGTCGGTCGCCGTCGTCGTGAGGTCGAAGCTGCCGGTGACGCCGGCAGAGTTGTTGTAGTAGATGCGCGGGGTGCACGGCAGCGCGCAATTGACCGCGAACTGCTTCGTCGGGCTCGCATTGGGTGTCAGCGTCAACGTGTTGACGGTCGGCGCGGAGTTGTCGAGCACGACGGTCTCGGTCGCCGGGATGAAGGTGTTGCCGGCGAAGTCGAACACCGTCAGCTGGAACGTGTACGTCCCGTCCGGCACGAAGCCGGACGTGTCCACGGTGCACGACCAGTTGCCGCCGCTCACCGGGGGGTTGGGGCAGTACGTCACCCACGTCGTGCCGGCCGTCGGCGAGTCGTAGCGCAGCTCGACGTGCTCGACGCCGGACGCCGCGTCGGCGGCCGAGCCGGAGATCGTCACGTTGCCGCTGGTGGGGTTGGGGGTGATCACGTTGATCACGCCCAGGGGCGCGACCGTGTCCTTGCGGATCACGACACCGTTGGTGAGGTAGTACCAGTTGGAGACCTTGTCGGGGATCGCGTACCGGTACTCGTAGCACTTGCCCGTCGTGGTCGACGTGTCGGAGATCGAGGCCGGCGGGTTCAGGGTCGAGCCCGGGACGAGCGCCCATGTGTTGGTCATCGGGTCGCACGCGCCGGCGACGAAGTTCGATTCGCGACGCTCGAACTTCGCGTTGGCGAAGTCCGGCTGGGATCCCGTGTCGGTGATCGCCGAACCGCCGCGCGTGACACAGATGTTCGAGCTGAAGTAGTCGAGGTTGGCCATGTTGGTGCCACACCCGGGCGACGGCTTCTGCGTGAACAACGTCCCGCCCGTCGGGGTGGAGCTGTCGGCCGTGATCGTGTACGTCAGGTTCGTCGGCCCGTTGGCGATGGTCGGCGTGGTCGTGCAGCCGCCGGCCGTGTAGCCCGTGTAATTGGGTGATCCGGTGCCGGGGCACACCAGGTCGTAGGCCTGCGCGGTCAGCAGACCGGGGCTGGTGGCCCCGATGTTCCAGCTGAAGATGCCGGAGTAGGGGGCGGGGTTGTTGTCGGTCGTGTCGTTGACCACGCCGAGCGGCCAGCCGCTGCCGGCACCGTCAGGGTCGGGGAACAGGACGCGATCCACGCCCCGGCCGTCGTCGGTGAACCCCGCCGAGACCTTCACGGCGCCGGAGACGGTCGGGTTGTAGAACATCGTGCGCGTCGTCGTGTTGCCGTCCCACGAGACGTAGCTGGAGGAGCCCGGCTGCGCGGTGAAGGCGAAGCTGCCGGGCGACCACACGGGCTTGGTGGTGTCGACGCGCAGCCACGTGCTCGTGTCGGCGGGGTCGGCGGTCAGGGTCATCCTGGAGATCGCCTGGTTGCCGACGCGGTCGCTGCGCGTGTAGTCGTAGTAGTAGCAGCCGTCCGCCACGGTGTCGGTGTAGCTCTGGGCCGTTGCCGTGTTGTAGGTGAAGCCGGCCGTCGTGGTGATGTCCTGGGCCGGCTGCGGGACGCCGCAGTCGTGCGTGACGGGATCGAGGGGAGCGAAGATGCGCCGGAACACGATGCCCGCGGTGCCCGGGGCGATTCCGGACTGCGTGCCGCCGGTCGTGCCGTCCGTGTCGTCCTGCTTGTTGAACGCGATCGTGTTGTCGTTCGTCCAGTTGGCGTTGGTGGTCCAGTTCGGCGCCACCGTCATGCTCCAGGCCTTCATCGGCTCCGGGATGTCGTTGTCGGTCCAGATCGTGAAGGGTTGGGTCGTCGGGGCCGTCGTGGTGGGGTTGGCCGTGCGGCCGCCGGCATCGCGAGCCGTGACGGTGACGGCGTTCTGCTGCGCGAGCGGATCGTTGTTGTCGGAGGCCCAGGTGTAGGTCTGGTCGTAGTAGATCTCCTGCACGTAGTCGTCCGAAGGAACGACCTCGTAGTTGGGCTTGGCGCCGATCGCGCCGTGGTCGAGGGTCGGCGTGCCCGGGGGGTCCCAGATCAGCCCGGTCGCGGACTGCCCGCCACGTTCGAAGTAGGAGACGGTGAGCGCCCTCGCATCGTCCTGGGTCGCCATGTTGATGGTCGCGGGTGCGGTATTGGCGGCGCCGTTGCCGCCCGTCCACACCCCGCTCCAGTTCGGTCCGTGCGCGCTCCAGAAGCAGCTGGTCGGCGTGGGGCCGCCGCAGCCGTTCTCCACCGTCCACCCACCCTCGTTGCCCTTGACGCCGCTCGCACCGATGTCGAGGCGGATGCCGTCGTCGGAGTACGTCTGGAAGCCATAGGTGCCGGTGTTGTTGCCGCGCGGCGTGATGTAGCCGGTCCAGTAGCACGAGATGTCGGATGCGTTGTGGCCGCCGGAGCTCGTGATCGTTCGCGGCGGCTGGCCGGCCCCGTCGGTGTGCTGGTTGCGGAACCCCTGCGCCGTGCCCAACGTCTGCGCGTCGTAGTCGATGCGCGTGTCGGTGCCCGTGGAGCTCGGGCCGCTGAACCCGCCGTCGAGCCAGCACTGGAGCTTGAGGCCCCGGGGGGCGCCGGCCTGGTAGACCGTGGAGGCGCCGGTCCAGTTCGCGGTGCCGGTGGTGTTGAGGACAGGCGGGGCGGGGTTGAAGGCCACGCCGTACGTGCCGGCCGTCGTGCCCGTGCCGAGGCCGACCGGGTTCTGGTCGCACGTGGCGGTCGGCGCGCACGCCGGACCGATCGGGTCGGGGAAGTCGTTGACGCCCTCGAAGGGGTCGAACGCCTTGGCGCGCACCGTGAGGCTGCCGGCGCAGCCCTTCGAGCGGACGTAGATGTTCGTGGGCGACGACACGTACGTACACGGGCTCGCACTGGTGATGCCCTGGATCGCGATGATCGGGGCGATGGAGTCGGGGTCGATCACGTACGGCAGCGCCAGGTGCGAGTCGTCGAGCGTGAGCGAGAACTGCATGCCGTCCACGCGCCATGCGAGGCCGGGCATGGCGATGCGCGTGCCACGCTCGGTGTAGAGCACCGGCGCCAGGATGCGGCCGCCGTTGCCGAAGTGGATGGAACCGTCGCTCGCGACGGTGAGCGGGCCGGGGCCGTAGGCGTTCCAGCGCCAGGTCTTGAGGCCCTGGTGCTCGCGGACGACCGTCTGCTCGCGGATGGTGGCGTCGGGGGCGTTGGCATCCATCACGACGTCGTACTCGGCGGTCGTGAAGCGCACGCCCTGCTGGTAGTCGGAGCGGTCGAGGGTGGGGGCCGCCCCGATCATCCCGAACCCGACCTGGCGCGGCTGCGTCGCACTGAACCCGCCCTGGAGCGGCTCACCCAGCGCTGCGGGGAATCGTGCGGCGGACTTCCAGGCGCGGCCGGCCACCGGGTCGCCGAGGGGCGTGCTGACGAAGTCAGGCAGCGGTCGAGCCTCGTTCAGGAATGACGTCGACGGCGTCCACTGGCCGGTGCGCTGGCCGTGGCGGACGGTCTGGACGACGGCGAGCGATGCGAGGGCGAGAATGACGATCGTCAGGACGGGAAGCACGAGCAGGAGCCGGCTCGTCGGTGCCGAATCCGGGACCAGCTCGAGGTTCGGGCGCACAGGCGAAGCGACCGCAGGGCGCGGCAATGCTTCGACTCGCTGTGCAGATCGTGTCACCGGAGGGGACCACCCAGTCGCTCGCCCGTGAGGGACGTATCGACGCTTGTGCCCCAGAACCTGAAGTCAACGCGCGCAGACTGGACACATTGCAGCTTCGGCTGGGCCGATGGCTCGACTGCAAGCGGGAGTTCGGTCGCGGCCGGCACCGCGAGATGATGACCGAGGTGTCGGACACCCGCAACGAGAACGAGCCCGAACCGGTCTCAGACCGTCGGGCTCGTGGTGATCGATCCGGTGGGGACTACTTGTCCTTCTTCTCCACCGGGAACTCGACGCGGATCTTGTTGCTGACGATCTCCTCGAGGGCGAGGGTCAGGTAGTTCTTCGAGTGCGACTCGATGAGCGGCGGGGGGAACTCGTCGTAGCTCATGCCCTCGCCGAGGTGGTGGTAGTAGTCGTTGATCTGGCGGGCGCGCTTGGCGGCGACCTGCACCAGGGCGTACTTGGAGCCGTCGACCTTCTCGAGGTAGGTATCGACCTTGAGCTGGATCGCCATGTGGAAACTCCTCGTGTCGCGTCAGACCAGCGGGGTGGCGAGCTCGCGCTCGATGATCGCCTGCAGTTCGGCGATCGCCCGTGTCTGGTCGTCGTTCACGACAACATACTGGAATTCCGCCTTCGCATCCACCTGCGCACGCGCTACGGCCATGCGGCGGACGATCTCGTCGTCGGTGTCGCTGGCCCGCGAGCGCAACCGCCGCTCCAGCTCCTCGAAGTCCGGCGACTCGATCCAGACCAGCGTGGAGGACATGGGACCGTGCTCCACCGCGAGGGCCCCGTTGAGCTCCAGCTCGAGGATGACGTGCGAGCCACCGTCGTGGAGGCGGTCGATCTCGCTCAGCAGCGTGCCGTAGCGGTTGCCCGCGAAGTCGACGTGCTCGAGGAAGTCGCCGGCGGCGAGGTGCGCGTCGAACTCCTCGTCCGTCTTGAACCAGTACTCGCGGCCGTTGACCTCGCCGGGTCGCGCGGCACGCGTGGTGGCGGAGATCGCCACGTCCAGCGAGGGGAAGTACTTCATGACGCCGCGGATGAGCGTGCCCTTGCCGGCGCCCGAGGGGCCGGACACGACGAACACGCGGCGGGGCTTGGCGGTGTGTTCGGAGGCGGCGCTGCTCACGTGGACCTCAGCTCGCCGAGTTGCGCTTCTCGAGGGTCTCGCACAGCTCGGCGCGCTGGCGCTCGCTCAGGCCCCCGACCGTCTTGGCCTGGCTGATGCGGCAGCGCGTGAGCACGCGTGCCGCCTTGACGCGGCCGAACTTCGGCACGACGAGCAGCAGGTCCATGACCTTGGCGGTCTTGAGGAACTCCGGCGGTGACTGCAGCACGGCGACGATCTCCAGCTCCCCGTTCTTGAGCTCCTTCTTGAGCTGCGCCCGCTGCGAGCGGATCGCGTTCGCCTTCTGGAGCGCCTCCATGCGCTGGGAGGGCGACCTGACGGGGGTCTGGCTGGAGGTCCGTGGGGGCATGGCGAAGCATCATACGCATGCCTCGGTCGCCCGCACAATGGGTGGGGCGACCAGTTTGGCAATCGCTCCGGATGCGGCCCGAAAAGTAGGGGCGAGCGGCCATTTCTCGGGCCCGTGATGATGCGTGGATGCTCACGTCGCCGTCACGCGCGCCCGCGAGGCGAGGTGGGCTGCGAGGGCCGCGAGCAGGTCGTGGTCGAGCGCGGCGCCGGTGCCGACCCCGACGATGGTGGCGCCCGCGTCGAGCATGCGGTCGGCACCGGCGAGGCCGTCGACGCCGCCGAGGCCGACGATCGGCACGTCGACCGCGGCGGCCACCTCGGCGACGAGGCGCAGCGCGATCGGGTGCAGCGCCCGGCCGGAGAGGCCGCCGTCCGGGCCGGCGCCCAGCAGGGGTGCGCCGGTGGCCGGATCGACGGCGCGGGCCGGCATCGTGTTGCCGCAGGTCAGGGCGTCGGCGCCCGCCGCGACGGCGGCGCGGGCGACCGCGCGGGGTGATCCGCACGCGGGGGTGAGCTTGGCGAGCAGGGGCAGGCTCGTGACCGCGCGGACCGAGGCGACGGCGGCGGCGGTGGCGTGCTCGTCGCCCGCGACGAGGCCGCCGTCGACGTTGGGGCACGAGAGGTTGAGCTCGATCGCAGCGGCCCAGCCGGCACGGTCGAGCGCGGCGGCGAGGTGGGGGAGGTCGTCGACCGACCCGCCGATGCTGGCGATGATCGGCATGCCCAGCAGCTCGGGCAGGTGTGCCCAGTCCCGTGCGGCTGCGTCGATGCCGGGGTTGGGCAGCCCCGCCGCGTTGAGCAGGCTGCCGTCGTCGAGCGTGTCAGCCCACGGCTGCGGGTTCCCGGCGCGCGCGGCCCGCGTGATCGTCTTGGTGGTGAAGGCGCCCAGTTTGCGGAGTGCGCCCGCGGGCAGGTTCCAGGCGTCGTCGACCGAGACCACGTCGACGACGCCGCTGCCGTTCACGAGCGGCGGCTCGATCCGTAGTCCCGGGATGGTTGGCGCAGCTTGCATCAGGATCCACGCTACCTCGCGTTTCGGTCGCAGCGATGCGGTGCAACGCCGTGTCGCGACGAGGCGATAGACGGGGGAGATGTGCCCTCTGGACGGGGCCCATCCGTGTGGGAACCATCGGGACGGACGATCGATGCCAGACGTGAGGCGACAGGATGCGGCGGTGGCCGTGGCCACGACCGTGTG
>JAOPYS010000181.1 GCA_025964465.1 Thermoleophilia bacterium | reverse complement strand
TGGCGGCGATGGCGGCGGACTTGCCCTCGGGGCCGAACAGGCCGGAGCCGCAGACGACGGCGCGGGCGCCGGCCTGCACGCCGGCGGCGACGTTGCCGGGCTTGAGCCCGCCGTCGATCTCGATCGTGATGTGCGGGGCGTGCTCGGAGACGAGCTGCCTCGCGGCCTCGATCTTGCGCAGCATCGTCTCGATGAAGGCCTGGCCGCCGAAGCCCGGGTTGACCGTCATCACGAGCAGGGTCGTGATGTCCGGCAGCAGGTCCTCGACCATCGCGAGCGGCGTGCCCGGGTTGAGCGCGACGCCGGCCTCGGCACCCTCCTCGCGGATCACCTGCAGCGCCTTGTGCACGTGCACGTGCGCCTCGGGCTGGACGATCACGCGCTCGCAGCCGGCCGCGACGTACTTGGGCAGGTCGGCCTCGGTCTCGTGCGCCATCAGGTGCACCTCGAACGGCACCTTCGTCGCGGAGCGGCACGCGGCGATCATGTCCCACCCGAACGTGAGGTTCGGGACGTAGCGGTTGTCCATCACGTCCCAGTGGATGTAGTCGATCCCGGCCGCTTCGAGCTCGGCGAGCTCGTCGCCCATGCGGGACCAGTCGGCGGCGAGGATGGAGGCTCCGAGGGTGATGGACATGGCGGCGAGCATACCGGCGGCCGCTCGCGGGTCGCGACGAGCGTGATGAGGACGAACCCGAGGAACCACGGCACGTACAGGTAGAACCAGTGGGAGACGAGCAGCTGCAGCGCCACGAGCACGGCGGCCGCGCCCGCCGCGACCTGCCACGCGTCCCGTGCGCGCGGCAGCACGCACGCGAGCAGGATGGCGACGACCACCGCCGCCTGGGCGACGTGCTGCGCGGTGTCCCAGCCGTAGAGGCCCCACGGGGAGAAGGGGCTGTCGCGCCCCACCTGGAACCCGAGCGTGCGGTCGCCGAACACGCGCATGGCGTGACGGGGCCCGCCACCGATGCGCCACACGACCCACGCCAGGCCGGCCGCCACGACCGCGGCGCAGCCCGTCGCCGTCAGGAGCGCCTGGCGCCCGCGCCGACGGGCGCCCACGTGCAGGAACGGCACCAGCACCGCGAGCGGCGCGAACTTCACCATGGCCGCGAGGCCGACCAATACCCCTCGAGCCGCGGGGCGCGGCACCACGGCGAAGGCGCCGAGCAGCGCGAGCGCGACCAGCGCGTCGTTGACGCCCGAGGCGAGGGCGAGCGCGGTCCAGGGACAGGCGAGCCAGCCGGCCGCGAGCAGGGCCGCGCCGCGGCGCGAGATCCAGCGCCAGCCGACGAGCACGAGCAGCGCCACGCAGCCGAGGTCGGCGGCGATGGCGGTCCACGTGGCGGCGGGCAGCTCCGACCCCCACCGATCGGTGGCGGGATCATCGACCAGGGCGGTGGCCGGCACGTACGCCAGGTAGTTGGCGGGGCCGTAGGTGTCGCCGCGCATGTTGTCCTTCGGCATGTGGCCCCATGGCGCGACGCCGCGCAGCTCCAGGCGCGCGCCCGCCACGCCGGCGTACCCGACGTCGATGACGTTGCCGCCGTCGAGGGTCACCCCGATTCGCAGGCCGGCCAGCGCGACGCACAGCAGGACGATGACCGCGGTCGGCACGCGCCGCCGCGCGAGGCGCCCGAACCGGGAGCGCGGGGCGCGCGCCGAGCGCAGCGCGGGCAGCCCCCGGGCGAACAGCCACCCCATCCGCCCGAGCAGCCACAGCATCGGCGGCACGGCGAGTGGGACGCTCCAGTCGATCGCGCCGCGCTGGAAGGCCTCGTGGCTGATGCCCAGCGCGAGCACCGCCAGCGCGTCGGTGTTCGCCCACGAACGGAGGCGCGTCCAGTCGACCGCGACGAGGGCGAACAGCACGAACAGGGGGAGCCACACGCCGGGCTCGTTGATGTCGCCGCCGAAGGAATCCCGGTCGCCGCGCGCCATCCGCCACTGCACCTGGATGCCCGTCCACACGCCGGTGACCTCGCGCGACGCATCGACGACGTCGACCCGGATCACGGGTTCTGCCGGGTTGCCGTCACGTCGGTGGGGGGCGAGCAGGTCGACCTCCCAGCAGCACGCCTTGATGCGCGTACGCGCGCGCAGCTCGTCCACGCCGCCCCACCGCTTCGCCGCGTGGCGCACGCGGTGGTCGGCAACGGCCGCGTCGATCACCTCGCGCTGCGTGCTGCGCGGCGGGTAGTCGCCGATCGGAAGGGCGTGCACGCGCACCGCGCGCGGTGGGGCGCCGCACCGGGGCCCGCGCACCTCGGCGCTGGCCAGCTCGAGGTGACGTGCGCGTGACACGACGGCGACGCGCCATTCCCCGGCCTCCGCGACGTACCGCACGTGGACGGTGGCGGAGGGACGCAGGCGGCGCGCGGTGGCCAGCTCCGGTTCACGCAGCGCTACCGCCTGGGCCTGCCCGGCGGTGAGACCGTCCGCGCGTGCCGGCGCGGCGCCGTCGATGACCGAGAATCCGGTCTCCACCGGCAGGACGGGGAGGACGCACGCCGCAGCCGCATTCGCCAGCTCGGGGCGCAGGCCCGGGCCGAGGCCCCACGCTGCGACCGCGAGCAGCAGCGCGACGCCGAACGCGCGTCTCACGCGCCGCGCCCGCCGGCCTGCCCGCGTACGGCGCGGAACGTCCACAGCTTGTTGAAGAGGAACGACGCCGGCGTGACGATGGCGATGGCGATCAGGTTCGACCAGGTGAGTCGGTTGCGCAGCGCGTTCGTGCCGTCGAACACGTCGGTGGACAGCTCGACGGGCGAGCCGGGGTGCAGCAGGACAGTGACGATGCCGAGCGTCAGCAGCAGCGAGAGCAGCCCGACCGCCAGGAAGGCGACGTACTCGCGCAGCCAGCTCGCGTGCTTTGCGCTCTGGAAGGTCCACGCCCGGTTGAGCTGGAAGTTCCAGAGGTTCGCCGCGAGGAAGGCGATGGTGACGAACGGGTGGTACCAGCGCACGTTGAAGTCGGTGGCGGGCAGGTCGATCCAGACCTTCTCGTAGTCCGGGCCGAGCAGCTCGACCAGCTTCAGCACCACGAGGTTCACCACCACGCCCGAGGCGCCGACGATGCCGAACCGGACGAGCAGCAGCCAGTTGTGGCGCTGCTGGACGAAGACCTTGTGGCTGAGCTGCTTCACGCCGGCCAGCTTACCGGGCGACGGCGGCGCCGATCCCGAGGTG
>JAOPYS010000172.1 GCA_025964465.1 Thermoleophilia bacterium | reverse complement strand
ACGGCGTCCTCGCGGCTGCTGGTCAGCTTCACCAGCTTGCGGAGCAGCGCGTCGCGATCGATGCCGATGCCGGCGCCCGAGCTCGCGCCGGAGCGCCCCGCCACGGAACCGGTTCGGCCCTTGGTGGTGTGCCGCACGACCTTCGTCGTGGACGCCTTGGCGCGCGTGCTCGACGGCTTCGACGCGGCCGTGGCCGCCTTGGTGCGGGTCGACTTCGCCGTCGCAGCGGACGCGCCGGTCGCCTTCGCCTTGGAGGTCGTCCCGCGCTTCGTCGCAGCGGCCGTGGCCTTCGGTGCGGCCTTCGCCTTCGACGTCGTCTTCGTCTTGGGCGTGGACTTCGTCTTCGGCGTGGACTTCGTCGCGCTCACGGAGCGCTTGGGGGTCGCAGTCGTGGACTTGCTCACGTGATCGCTCCTCGTCGTGGGGGGCGCCACACCGTGTCCGGTCGGCGCCATTTCCCGCGCCTACCCGTCGATTGACATTCCGCAACTCCCGGGGGCGGCCTGTCGACCGCGGACGTGTCAGGCGGTGTGGCGAACGGTGCGGTCGTGCGCAACCGTCGGCGTCTCGTCGAGCGGGTGCACCCGGTGCGCGACCGCCTCGCCCTGCTGCTCGACCGGCTTGGTCGGCGCGTCGAGGAAGGAGAACGCGTCGAGCTCGTTGGCCGCACCGATCAGGCGCGTCGCGGCGCCTGCCAGCGCGGTGCCCACGCCCGGCACGAACAGCAGCGCACCGGCGAGGATGTTGAGCAGCCCCGTGCGCCCCGTCCGCGACCCGAGGATGGCGAGCGGGCCACCGTCGTGCGACTCCAGCTCGTTCCAGCCGCGCCACACGTTCATCGCGCCCGACACGATGCCCACCACGGGCAGCACCTTGCCGAGGAAGGACGAGCCGGTGGCGATGACGCCGTTGCCCTTCGCCGCGCTGCGCAGGCCCGCCTGCACGAGCTGCTGCCCGGCCAGGAGGACCTGGGTCAGCGCGCGACCGCTGCGGTCGTCACGCGTGCCGGTGAGGCGCTCGACCAGGTTGGTGAGCGCGGTCGGGATCATCTCGAGCGGTCGGTCCAGGGTCACGCCGTCGAGCAGCGCCCGTTCATGGCCGGTGCCGACGGAGGCGGCGGGGGCCGGCCCCTGCGGGGTGGACGGGGCAGGCAGCGCCCACATCGGCAGGCCGGCGTCGGCGCGCGCGCGTGCATCCCGGACCAGGTCGTGCGCCCATGCGCCGAACCCTCCCGGTTGCGCCCCGCTCGGCTGTGCGCCGCCGACCATCTCGAATGTCCGCCCTTTCCACGCCGTCCGACCTCACCACCCCTTCTTCGCGTGCGTGCAGGGGTTCGGGCCGGAAGCGGCCACGCCTTGGCCGGCCCTTCTGGTGGCCTGCGCGCCCGGTCTGCCGAGGCGCCGAGGCTCAGGCCGCGCGGTCGAGGCCGAGCAGCTCCTGCACCGTGGGCATCAGCTGGCCGATGTCGCGCTTGAGCAGGAACTTGTCGACGGCGGGCTCGCGCTCCGCCTCGAGCTGGAGGTCGTGCGACGTGAACAGCAGCACGGCCGCCTTCGGCGCCGCGGCCTTGATCGCCGGGGCCGCCTGGAGCCCCATCACGGTGCCGTCGATGAAGTGGTCGAGGATGACGAGGTCCGGCTGCGCCTCGCGCGCCGCCTCGACCGCGTCCTCGGCGGTCGCGCAGCAGCCCGACAGCTCGAGGCGTCGATCGCCCCGGAGCGTGAGCTCGATCAGGCGCTGCATGTCCTGATCGTCCTCGACGACGACGAGCACCTTCATGCGACCACTTCCTCGCCCGCGATGGGCAGCGTGTACGTGAACGTCGATCCTTCGCCCGGCGTGCTCTGCACCCAGATCCGCCCGCCCTGGGCCTCCACCATCGACTTGACGATGTAGAGGCCGAGCCCGGTGCCGGCGACCGTGCGGCGCGTCGGGCCGACGCGGGAGAAGCGGCGGAACAGGCGCGGCAGGTCCTCGTCCGCGATGCCAACGCCGTTGTCGCGCACGGCGATCGCGACGACGTGCTCCTCCGGCATGGTCGAGATGCGCACGCGCACATCCGGGTCGCCCTCGGTGAACTTCATCGCGTTGCTGACGAGGTTGGTGAGGATCTGCCAGTTGCGCTCGGCGTCACCGAGCGCGTCGGGCAGCTCGTCCGGCGCGTCGATGGTGAGCGTCAGCTCCGGGTGCGCGACGCGCATGTCCTCCACGATGCGCTGCACCACGGTGCGCGCGTCGAACGGCTGGACCTTGTAGCTGAGCTCCCCGCTCTCCATGCGCGCGACCTGCAGGACGTCCTCGACGAAGTCGGCGAGGCTGCGGGTGTTGCGCGAGATCAGGCGCAGGTACTCGAGCTTGTCCTCGTCGCTGATCTCGGTCCAGCGGTCGTGGATGGTGTCGGCGAACCCCGTGATGACGGACATCGGTGACCGCAGGTCGTGCGCCACCATCGCCACGAACTCCGTCTTCAGCTGGTCGAGCTGGCGCAGGCGCTCGCTGGTCTCGCGCTCGCGCCCCAACACGGAAGCGCGGTCCTCTGCCAGCACGGCGAAGGCGGAGAGCGTGTCGAGCAGGCGGCGCTCCTCCGACCCGAAGAAGGGGGCGGCCGAGGCGCAGGCCACGACGATGCGGTCGGACGCCAGCAGGCGACGGACGTCGTGCTTGGACGTGTCGAGCGCGCGGGATTCCGCGAGCATCCGCTCGGCAGCGGCTCGATCGACGTTGCGGATGGCCGCGATCTCGCCGTCGCGGTCGAGCATCAGCGCGCCGGTGCCACCCGTCAGGCGCAGCGCCGCCTGCATCGTGCTCTCGCGCACCTCCTCCATCGTCTCGCCGGCGACCATCTCGCGCACGCCGCCCTGCATGGAATCCCACTCGCGCGAGCGCCAGCTGGCCCGCAACGCGCGCGGCGGCGCGAAGGCCAGCCAGAAGAGCACCGCCGACACCACCCCGGCGAGTTGGATGATCGCCGCGAGTACGGCCTGCGCCCGCGTGCCGTCGTCCTGGCCGAACCCGGCGAGCAGCAGCGCGAACGCCAGCGCGAGCGAGGCGCCCGCGAACAGGCGCATGCGGCGTGCCGAGACGCCCTGCGAGGCGCGAGCCTCGCGCAGGAAGTACACGCCGGACGAGACGCACAGGAGGATCCAGTGGGCGAGGAAGACCACGACGAACGCCGCCGTCACGGCGGTCCAGTCCGCGCGATCCACGGGGACGGAGACGGCGAGGCTCCAGCCGACCACGACGACGGTGAGCACCGAGGACGCGATGTCGATGACGGAGGTGCCGCGCGTGAACGACCGCGTGAAGCGATAGATGCAGAGCGGGAAGAGGGCGAGCACGGCGAGATCGATGCGTCCGAGCCACATCCCGGGCGTGCCGTCGCCGACCACGAGCCCGACGACGCTCACGAACGCGAGCGACGCGAACATCGCCGCGAACCACCGGTCGGCGCCGGCGGGACGGCGCATCGCCGTCATGATTCCGTAGAGCGCGAGCCCGCAGAAGACGACGGCATCGAACGCCCCCGCGGTCTCGCGGATCACGTCGGCGATGTGGATGTTGGCGTCGTTCATGCGGGGCGGCCTCGGAGGCGGCGACGAGCGCGCGCGCGCCACCGTCCTCCACCCCGGATGAAACTTCCCGGTGCGGGGGGAGCGGAAACGGCTGTGCTCAGCGGAACGGCTCCGGGCCGGCCTCGTACGACGCCTCGAGGGCGACGCGGACCGCGGTGCGCACGCGGTGCTGCGCGACGAGCCGCGGCGGACGGGGCGTCGGCGCCTCGTGCCGCGGGGCGGTCGCTGCGGGGGCTGGCGCCTCGATCGGAATCGGCACCGGTTCGAGGTCGAGCGCGGCGCAGACGAACTCCAGCAGTGCGACCTCGCGCGGGTCGGCGCGCGAATCGGCGGCGGCCACGCGCGCCAGGTCGGTGACCAGGAGGGTGGCGAGGGCCGGCTTGCCGGCGAGCTTGGCGAGCTGCCCGCCGAGGAACTCGAGGTCGGGGGGTGTCTGCACGGAGATGCGCGCCAGGCCCTCGAGGCGTTCGATGTCCTCGGGCGCGAGGTTGGTGCGGTCGATGAAGGCGAGCACCTCCTCCACCTCGATCGACCGCACCTCGTCGTCGATGCCTGCCATCGCCGCGAGCAGCTGCAGGTGGAGGGCCGCCAGCTCGTAGGTGTAGGTGCGCCTGGAGCCGCCGCTGCGTTGCCGCGCGCGACGTCGCGCGAGGAAGCTCATCGCCGATGAGGGGCGGCCTTTCATCGGGGAGATGATCGGACTTCGCGACGCTCGGCATGAGCGGTTCGTTGCGATGCCAGACCGACTGGTAGGTTCGCGCCGTCCCGTCGAGCCAGTCAAGGTGTCCACATGTCGCTGTCCGTCCGTCCCCTCCGTCTCGCCCTCGCCACGATCGGGGCCGTCGCGGCACTGTCCGGCACTGCCTCCGCCGCCGTCGTCGCCGACGCGCCGACCCTCGACGACAACGGCTCGGCACGCACCACCGTGGTGAACGGCGCGTACCAGCTCGACGCCGGCGTCGCCATCTCGTGCCCCGCCACCGCCGCCGGCACGTGCCGCGTGCGGACGGTCGCCACGGTCGCCGGCGCCGAGGCCGGCGACGCGCGCATCGTCGTGGCCTCGGGCGCCACGCTCGTCAAGCCGGGCGCTGCGGGCCAGGTCCGCGTGACGTTCAACGGCGCGGGCGCATCCGCCATCCGCCACGACGGCTCGATCCTCGTGCGCCTCAACATCTCGGCGACCGACGGTTCCTCGAGCTCCGCCACGACGAAGCACTTCCAGGGCCAGCAGCTCGTGAGCATCCCGCCGAAGGTCCTCACCGAGGCGGCCTCGGGCGCTCGTGTGCCGCTCGCCCCGGGCCAGCGCCTCGTGCTGCGCCTGGCCGGCGGCAGCAGCTCGACCGGCTACTCCTGGTCGGTCAACCCGCTCACCTCGAGCGCACTGCGCCTGCTCGTCGACCACGACGTCGCCGACCCGTGCCCCGCCGCGACCCCCGGCTGCCCCAGCACGCACGTGACGGTCTACGCGTCGCGCCGCATGGGTGTCGTCGAGCTGGGCGCATCGCTCACCGGCCCGGCCGACAGCACGCCGACCAAGCGCTTCAAGCTCACGGTGCTCGCGCACTGATCCACCGGGGACGGGGAGCCGCCGATGTGTCGCCTGTTCGGCATGAGTGGGGGCCCGTCGGCGGTGGCCGCGACCTTCTGGCTGCTCGACGCGCCCGACAGCCTGCTCGCGCAGAGCCGGCGTGAGCCGGACGGGTGTGGCCTGGGCTGGTACGAGCTGGACGGGCCGCGCGTCCACCGCGAACCGATCGCGGCCTACGAGGACGCGGAGTTCTCGGCGACGGCGCGCACGGAGCGGTCGCCGACCTTCGTGGCACACGTGCGGTTCGCCTCGACCGGCGGGGTCGAGCCGCGCAACACGCACCCGTTCGTGCAGGACGAGCGCCTGCTCGCCCACAACGGCGTGGTCGAGGACCTCGCGCGGCTCGAGGCCGAGCTCGGCGACGACATGTCGCTGGTCGAGGGCGAGACCGATTCCGAGCGCGTGTTCGCGCTGATCACGCGAGAGGTGCGGCGCCGTGACGGCGACCTCGCGGGCGGCGTCGTCGCGGCCGCGTCGTGGATCGCGCGCGAGCTGCCGGTCTTCGCCCTCAACCTCGTCCTGTCCACGCCCACGCAGCTCGTGGCGCTGCGCTACCCGGAGACGCACGAGCTGTGGGTGCTCGAGCGCGGCGCGGGTGGCACGAGCGGGCAGCACCACCTCGAGGGGTCGAGCGCCCGCGGCACGATCCACGTCCGGTCGCAGGACCTGCGCGAGCAGCCCTCCGTGATCGTGGCCAGCGAGCGGCTCGACGAGTCGGCCGACTGGCGCCTCATGGACGTCGGCGAGCTGCTCGTCGTCGACCACGACCTCACCGTCACCCGCACCATCGCGCTGCCCGATCCCCCGGCCCGCCGCCTCACCCTCGCCGACCTCGACGACCAGGCCGCCACGTCGCAGGTCGCCGCCACGGCCCCGCCCGCGGCCTGACCCACATCACACACAAGCCGGCGGCCGGATTCGAACCGACGATGAGGTTTCCCTACGCGCTTACAAGGCGCGTGCCTTCAACCACTCGGCCACGCCGGCGAGTGAGGTGATCCTACCCCCCGGCTCCTGCTCGCTGCGAGCAGCGCTCCATGTCGCACGAGGCTGACGACGGGCATGCTGCAGGCATGGCATCTCGATCCAAGCGCAGGAAGGCGAGCCGGGAGACTCCGGTGACGTGGCCCAGGTTCGTGGAGCGCGACGAGCCGGCGACGTTCGCGAGCTGGTGCGTGGACGCCGAGGACGGCGCGCTCGAGCAGATGCACAACTCGATGCGCCTGCCGAGCACCGTGCGCGGCGCGCTGATGCCCGACGCGCACCGCGGCTACGGCCTGCCGATCGGGGGCGTGCTCGCGACGGCGGGGACCGTCATCCCGTACGCCGTCGGCGTGGACATCGCGTGCCGGATGAAGCTGACGGTGCTCGACATCGATCCCGCCGACCTCGGCGGCAAGCGCGAGCGGTTCGAGAAGACGCTGCTGCGCGAGACGGTGTTCGGCACTGGCACCGTGACCAACGCGAAGCAGCGCCTCGACCACGACGTGCTCGACGCGGGTCGCTGGTCCGGCCAGCGCCTGCTGCGGTCGTTGCGTGAGAAGGCGACCGGCCAGCTCGGCACCTCGGGCTCGGGCAACCACTTCGTGGAGTTCGGGCTGCTCACGCTCGAGCAGCCCGACCTCGGCCTCGAGCCCGGGCGCTACCTCGCCCTGATGTCACACTCCGGCTCGCGCGGGCCGGGCGCGACGGTCGCCGGGCACTTCACCAAGCTCGCCCGCGCGCTGCACCCGGAGCTGCCGTCCGAGCTCTCGCACCTGGCGTGGCTCGACCTCGATTCGGAGGACGGACAGGCGTACTGGGAGGCGATGAACCTGATGGGCGAGTTCGCCGCCGCGAGCCACTGGGTGATCCATGAGCGCGTGCGCCGGGCGCTCGGCGCGACGGCGATCGCGGGCGTCGAGAACCACCACAACTTCGCGTGGCTCGAGGAGCACGACGG
>JAOPYS010000128.1 GCA_025964465.1 Thermoleophilia bacterium | reverse complement strand
GCACCTGCAGCGGCCGCGCACCGGCCGGCAGCGCCTGCCGCCCACGTGCAGCACGCGACCACGCACCCGACGGCGCCCGCGGCGAGCACGCACGTGACCACGCCCACCGCGCCGGTGTCGACCCCGGCCCCGCAGCCGACGGCTGCCGCCCCGACCTCCTACTCGGTCACGACGCCCAACGGTGCGTCCTGGACCTCCGCTCCCGGCGAGATCGACGCGGTGAAGAACGGCGTGCCGAACGCCACCATCACGCCGAACGCCTGACTGGCATCGGCTCGACGCCTGCGGGGAAGGCTCCCCGGCATGGGCGACCTTCCGGACGAACGACCGCCGCTGCCCGATGGGGTGCAGCGACGTGACCTGGCCATCATGGGAACCTTCGGCGAGCTGCTGCTGCGCGCCGATCCCGACGTTGCCGCCGCCGCCTTCGACGAGGTGGAGCGCGACCTCGCGCACGTGACGGCGACCCTCACGCGATTCGACCCCGCCTCCCCCATCGAGCGCCTCAACGACGCCGGCGGGGGGCCCACCGACGACGTGCTGCACGAGGTGCTGCTGGCATCGCTACGCGCCTTCCACGACACGGGCGGCCTCGTCGACGTGGGCGTGGGAGCGGACGTGGTGCGGGCCGGCTACGACCGCGACTTCGACGAGCTCGAGGCGCCGAGCGACGCAGAGGTGGCGGCGTACGTGGCGCGCGGCGACGTGGCACCTGCCGGGAGCGCGCCGGGAGCGACGGCCGCAGCGTCCCGCCCTGCACCGTTCGAGCTGGACCTCGACGGCACGGCCCACATCCGGCCGGGCGTGCGCATCGACGTGGGCGGCATCGCCAAGGGATGGGCTGCCGACCGTGCGCGGACGCGCCTCGCGGCGCACGGCACCTGCCTCGTCAACCTGGGCGGTGACATCTCGGCGCACGTGGCGGAGGGTGACGACCCGTGGCCCATCGGCATCGAGCTGGCCGAGGGCGGCTGGGGGTCGTGGGCGATCGCCCAGGGCGGGCTCGCCACGTCGGGGCAGGACCGACGCGTGTGGCGCGACCGCGAGACCGGAGCGGTGATGCACCACGTGATCGACCCGCGGACGGGCGCGCCCGCACTGACCGACGTGCTGCGCGTGACCGTGTTCGGGTCGTCGTGCCTGGCAGCGGAGGTGTGGACGAAGGTCCTGTTCCTCGACGGCTGCGATGCGGCGTGCGAGCGCGCGGAGGCGCTCGGTTTGCCGGCGATCGTCATCGGTCGCGACGGCGCCACCCGACTCGTCGGGTTGGCGCCGTCGCCGTGACCGAAGTTCGTTACGCGGGCGTGATGGTGGCCGTGCCGAGCGCCTTGATGGCGTCGAGCTCGGCCGCCTTGGCGGTCCACTTGGCACCACCGGGCGTCGAGACGGAGTAGGACGTCGGAGCCGCAGCCGTGGGCGCCGGAGCCGGCGTCGACGCAGCAGGCGTGGTCGGAGCCGGGGTGGTCGGCGCCGGAGTGGTCGGGCCACCACCGGCAGCAGTGGTCGGTGCCGGTGCCGGCGTGCCCGTCGCCGGTGCCGCTCCACCGGGCTTGAGTGCAGCCACGAGGGCGTTCAGCACGGTGATGAGGTTCTGGAGCGCCTTCATCAACTCCGGGTTGTTCGCAAGGTTCTGCGCGCCGCTGATCGCCTGGCCCGAGCCGGTCGGCAAGGTCGAGGTGCCACCGCCGCCGCCCTGGGTGCCGGGTGGCGTGGGAGCCGCGGTCGTCGAGGCCACCTTCTGCGGTGCCTGCACCGGACTCTGCTGGACGGTCGAGCCGCCTCCAATTGCATTCGTTCCCATGATTCTCGTCCCCTCGCTGCCCGTTGCCGCCAGCGCCGTCCTGCGCCCAGCCGTCACTCGACCACTGAACCACGGAATCGCCGGACGGGCAAGCACCCCCCGTGCACGACGACGGGGGGCCGCCGACCTCGTCGACGACCCCCCGTGCGTGCGTGCGGCTACGGCCGGCGGGGGCGGCGCAGCACCGCCATCGTCAGTGCGAGCACCGCGATCACCAGGGCGGCGATCGAGATGATGTAGAGCTTCTGGACGTGGTCGTGGACGTGCGAGTCCGTCGCGTACTTGCCCATGTCGACGCTGGACTTCGAGCTGGTGGAATCCGCGCTGCTCGAATCCGGGTCGTCGGCACCACCGGTGGTGGCGTCGTCGTCCGCGCCTGCGTCGTCCGAGGCGGCAGCCCCGAGCTCCACGAACGGTGCGGGGTTGTCGAGCGAGAACGGGTCTGCGCCCTCCTTGGGCTTCTGCACCCAGTTGACGTTTTCACCACCCTCGTACGTCTGGACCGTGGGGAAGAACAGGTAGTCGCCCACCTCGCCGTTGGCCGGCAGCTTCATGCTGACGTAGAACGACTGGAACTGCCCCGGCTCGATCGTGCCGCCGGTGTAGACGATCTCGGAGGTGCGCTCCGTGACCTCGTCGCCATCCTCGGCGACCTCCGGCTTGTCGAGCTTGACGGTCTTTGCCTCGACCTTCCAGCCGTCCACGGGCTGGACCGACACGAACGACGCTCCCTCGGGGAGCTGGATGTCGACGCTGGTGGTCGGCTTGTCCTGCTCGTTGGGGACGCGGAACTCGATCTTCGTGAAGGCGCCAGCCTCCTGTGCTGCGGGGTTCGCCGTGACGTGCGCCGAGGCGCTCGTCGCCATGACGAGGCTGGCGACGAGCGCCAGCCCCAGTGCGGTTGTGCTCAACTTCATGTGGTGCTCCTGGATCGGTGGTCGTGCGTGCGCGGGTGATCCGGTCGGCGGCGGCGCGCGACCCGCGAGGCGGGTGGCCAGGGGATTGCGCGCGGGCGAGGGCGGCTGGGTCGGCTGCAGCCTGGCGGCGACGGAGCGGCCCACGTGCACGGCGCGAGGGCCGGCGACGAGCGTGACGGCGACTGACACCGCGAGGCGCACGAGCAGCAGCACGACGAGCCCGATCGCGGCCTGGACGAGCGCGCCCGTGGCGAGCAGGCCGACGGGCGGGGTGGTGCCCGACCCGACGCGCTCCGCGAACTCCGCTGCGGCGAACACGGCGCCGGGCACGAGCGCGGCGATCGCCGTACCGGCCCGCGGTGAGACGAAGCGAAGGCCGAGCCCACCGGTCAGGCGCGACAGCGCCACCAGCAGCGCGGCGAAGGATGCGAAGGCCGCGAGCGTCGAGCCCTCCCCCAGCCCGGCGAGGTAGCCGTGGGCCGCGTCGGCCTCCCCGGTGTGGTGGTGCCCGGCCTCGAGCAGGGCGTACGTGATCGAGTGGCCGGCGAGCATGCCGAGCACGCCGAAGCTGGCCGCCAGGACGACGACCGATGCGGCGACGGTGGTTCGTCGGAGCCGGAGGGTTTCGCGCACGTTGGGCGCCTACCCGATGGCGCCGCGGGTTTACCCGCAGCGGGCGTCAGCCGCCGGCGGGAGTGGCCGATCGCGTTCCGCGCAGGACGAAGTCGACGAGGTTCGGGATCATCTGCGCGGAGCGCGGCAGGTTCACGTCGGCCTCGATGATCGCCGGGCTAGGGTTGAGCTCGAGCACCCGCCAGCCGTCCTCGGTCCAGATCACGTCGACCGCGCACGAGTCGAGCCCGGCGGCGTCCGTGGCGCGTCGAGCCTGGTCGATGGCGTCGGCGGGCAGCCCGAGACGCGGCCCCGACACGGCGAGCCGGCGGGTGATGCCGCTGCTTGGCCCGTTGCTCTTGAAGTCGCTCGACGGGCCGTGCCCGACCCACCCCGCGCGCGCCTGCAGGGCGCCGGTCCGGTCGCGCACGAACAGCACGCGCGTCACGCGCCCCTGCGCCTCGGGGTGGTAGCGCTGCAGCACGACGCGCCCGTCGCCAGCGGCGGACATGCGCGCGACGTGCGCCTCCAGCTGGCTGCGGTCGGCGGCGAGCTCGACCCCGAGCCCGCCGGCGGCAGCCGGATCCTTCACGACCATCGGGTAGGAGAAGCGCTGCTCCGCGACGTCGAGGTCGGCGGCCCCGCGCGCGACCACGGTGTCCACGTGGGCGATGCCGTGCGCCGTGAACAGCTCCTCCATGTCGGCCTTGTTGGCGTAGCGCAGCGCCGCCGGGTCGTTCGTGACGTGCACGCCGTGCTCGCGCAGGCGCACGAGGTCCTCGTTCGTGCCGGAGCGCGGCATGCGGCGCACGAGCACCGCCTCGGGAAGCGGTCGCTCGACGCCGTCGACGAGCAGGCGCACCCCGTCGTAGGAGACGTGGTCGAACTGCGCGGCCTGGACGTCGGCGCCCTGCGCGCGCAGCTCCGACGTGAGCCACGCGACGTTGAAGCCCTCCCCCGCGTTGTTGCCGACGCGAGGGTCGCCGTGCACGAGCAGCACGTCGCGGCGCGGCGTGACGAGCGCGGCGCCACGCTCCGCGTCGCTGAAGACCGCCCGGCGCGAGAGGCGCGCGAGCCCGTGCTGGGCCACGGACTTGGCGGTGATCGACGAGCTGCGCACCACCCCGTAGGCGCGGCGCACCGTGTTGCCCGAGTTGCCGGGGATGGCGAGCACGGCGCGGCCGAGCAGGTCTGCGGGTGGTGACACGTTCATGTGAGGTCCTCCAGTTCGCGCCAGGAGCGCGTCGGTGCATAGCCCAGGTCGCGGCGCGCGGCGGTGAGGTCGAGGACCTGTCCGACCGCCTCGTGCTCGACCGCATAGCGTGAGGCGGGGGCGGATCCCTCGTGGCCGGCGGCGCGCCAGAGCCACTCGACCGCCGAGGCGGCCGCGAGGGCAGGCCCGGCCGGCAGGTGCAGCGGGCGTGCATCGCCGCGTCCGGCTGCCGCGAGCCGGGCCCGCGCGAGGCGGTCGACGGTGGCGACGTCCGGGTCGGCGACGTTGAACACGCCCTCGGTCCCCTGTTCCACGGCGCGGCGCACGGCGTGCGCGACGTTGTCGACGTGGGTCACGGAGAGGCGGGTGCGGTCGCCGCGACCGAGCACGAGGGTGCGCCCGCCGACCGTGCGGCCGCGCAGGGCGGCGGTCGCCTCGGCGTGCTCGGCGTCGTAGACCTTGTGCGGCCGCAGGATCGTCCACGGCGCGGTGCGTGCGGCGACGAGCGCCTCGGCCTCCGCCTTCGTGCGCGAGTAGGCGCCGTGCAGGCCGCGCGCGGCCACCTGTGCGGCGGTCGCGTCCGGGTGGGCGTCGGTCTCGACGAGCGCAGCGCCGTGGCGGGCCGTCGGGTACACGCTCGAGGAGCTGAGGTGCACGACATGGGCCTGCGGCCAGGTGGCGAGGACGTTGCGCGTGCCCTCGACGTTGACGCGTTCGAACGCATCCGTCGCTCCGCCCACGTCGACCTTCGCCGCGGCGTGGACGACGGCGTCGACGCGCGGTGGATCGGCGAGCGGCCCGGCGGCGATGTCCCAGTCGCGCGAGCCGAAGGCGTGCACCTCGTGGCCGGCCGCGCGCAGGTCCGCGACCACCCTGCTGCCGATCCGGCCCGTGGCGCCGGTGACCGCGACGATCATGGTCGGGCCTCGCGGTGCGCGAGCTCGGCGACGACGTCGCTCGCGGGCGCGGCGTCGAACAGGCCGCGGGCTCGGACCACGCGGGCGGCGAGGTCGGGGTCGTCGCCGGCCTCGAACCGCTGCAGCGCGTCGAGCAGCTCGCCGGTGGTCCGAGCGTGCGTCGCGAGCCCGTCGGCCTGCAGGGCGTCGGCGCCGTCGACGCCGTGGCCCGGGAGCGGCCGGTACAGGATGACCGGTCGCTCGTGCGCGAAGGTCTCGAGGCTCGTCATGCCACCCGAGTTGGTGAGCACGGCGTCGCTGGCGCCGAGTAGGCGGGGCATCTCGCGCGTGAACGGGATGGGCGTCAGTCGATCGGCCGGGAAGGTGGCGCGCAGGTGGTCGAAGGCCTCCGTGTTGCGGGCCGTGGCGACCGCGACGTGCAGGTCGGTCGAGTCGATGATGCGGCGCAGCTCCTCGTCGGGCAGGGCGAGGCCCCATCCGCCGCCGGACACGAGCAGTACGCGCCCGTCCTGCGGGAGGCCGAACTCGGCACGCGCCGCGGCGCGGTCGACCGGCGCGAAGTGCCGTGCATCGACGGGCGGCCGGATGGCGCGACCTCGGACGGGCGCCTCCGCGGAGCCGAACGCGGCGATGCGCGGCAGGTCGGCGCCGTTGAGCACGACGTGCTGGTCGATGCCGTGGTGCACCCACGCGGCGTGCGGATTGGAATCGATGACGACGCCGACCGTCGGCACGTCCAGGTGGCCCGTCGCGCGCAGGTTGCCGAGCGCCGCGGTGACGTGCGGGAAGGTCGACATCACGACGTCCGGGCGGTTCGCCTCGATGTCGCGCAGCAGCCCGGGTGCGAGCAGGGCCGAGGTGACCCCGTCCCCCACGTTCGCAGCCACGGGGTTGGCGAGCAGGTTGTACAGCGTCCCGTACGAGCCGGGTGCGTACTTGAGCTGCGCCGCGTACCCGTCGCGCATGAACCGGTGCAGCCCGCGGTTGCCGACCTGCAGGCCGTTGCGGACCTCGACCGAGACACCGTCGCCGTACCGCGTCAGCAGCTCGCCCTTGATGGCGTTGGCCATCGCGTCGTGCCCGCTGCCGAGGTCCGCGGAGTAGATGCGCACGCGCAGCGGCGCACCCGGCACCGGCTCGACCGCGGCACGCGCGGACTCGGGCCGTTGCCGCCTGATGGCGCCACCCACCCGCACCGCCGCATCCGTGGCGAGCTCGCCGAAACGGCGCGCGGCGCGCAAGGCCACGGGGTCGGTCACCCCTGTCTGTACGACGTTCCCCATCGATCGACGTGCGCGCACCACCCGACGGCGCGCGCACTTCCCCCCGCCCGGATCATCGATTCAGGGGGGCCGTTCGTTGCGGACGGGGGGACGTCAGCCGCGGCAGTCCGATTGCACGGTGCCGGTGAACGTGCTCGAGTAATTGCCCGTGCAGGTGATGCCCGAGCTGTTGAGGGCGCTGCCACCCACGCGCGACGCGCCGATCCGCATCGAGCCGGCCGTCCGCTCGAGCAGGCCGTCGACCTGGCTGCGCTCGACGGTGATGGTGCCCGCCGCCGAGAGCCGCAGCGCGTAGCGGATGCCGAACTCGGTGTTGGGCGTGCCGCCGAACAGCGTGTCGCGGAAGGTCAGCTGGCCCGTCGAGGAGGAGCGGACCGCGGTGGTGTTGCCGGCCGTGCTCGTCGGCGCGATCTCGACGTCGTCGAACTGGCCGCTCCCGGTGCCGGTGACGATGAGACCACTCGGATCGGCGCCGGCCGTGCTGCCGCGCACCTGGCTGTGGCGAGCCACGAGGGTGCCGGCGAGCGTGATCGCGGCGACGCCCGTGCCGCCGTCGGCACCGATGTCGACGTTCTCGACCACGACGTACTTCCCGGCCGGCACTGCCAGACCGGAGGCGGCACCGAGCCCCGAGCCATCGATCCGCAGGTCGCGGAGCATGCCCGGATCGCTCGAGGTCGAGCCGACCGCGACCGCGGCGCCCGCGCCGGGGAACGCGGACTGGATCGTGGTCGACAGGATGCCCGAGCCGACGAGCGTGACGTCGGGCTTGAGCGTGAGCGTCTGGGCCCCGAGGTTGTAGATGCCCGGCTCGAGGAAGACCACGAACGGCCGCGTCGGGGAGTTGGTGGTGATGCCCTCCATCGCTGCGAGCAACGCCGCGCCGTTGACGTTGCCCGCCGCGTCGCCGTGCACCACCACCGTCGTGGTGAACCGCGACTGCGCATCCGCGAATTCGTGCCCGTCGAGCAGGTCGGCATCGAGCCCGGAGCCGGGGCCGTCCGCCCCGGTCAGCTTCGCGAGCACCTGCGAGGGGCTGTCAGGCGATCCGTCGGCGCCGCGGCCACCCGCGGCCCCGGGCGCACCCGGCGCACCAGCGGATCCAGGCGCGCCTGCCGCACCCCGCGCGCCGTCCTCGCCCGCCGGCAGCTGGCCGGCCTTGAAGTCGGCCCCGAGCAGCGATCGGTCCTTCACGTCCTTCGAGGTGAGCGTCCCGTCCTTGATGTTGGCCCCCGTCAGCACGACCGCCGCGTACGACGTGCCGCCCAGCGCGACGAACATCGCCAAGGTCGCCATGACGTTGGCGTACGAGGCGCGGCGGCGGATCCGAGACAGCATGGTGAGCTCCGATGACGGAAGGACGGACGAGCAGGATACCGTCCCAGACCCGGACCGTGCGGCGCCGGATCGGCATCACCCGAGCCGTGCACCACCCACGTCGCGTCGGACCCGACACGCGACCGGAGCGAGCGCCGCGGCCGCGTAGGCACGAAGTGCCGCGCGGAGCCGAACGGCGTGCGGTGAGCTCGCTCACCAGCGCGCCGGGCGGCGCAGCGCGGTGGGTGCGCAGCACCACCAGCGGCCATGGCCGAGCGGAGGGACGCCTGCTGAGGCCCGTCGCAGGCGGGTCGCGAGGAGGAGCGTGGCGAGCGCAGCTCGCACCGGCGACGACGAGCGAGCCGGCCGCTGCGCGCAGCGCAGCACCCCGGACAAAAACGAAGCCCTCGCGAATGCGAGGGCTTCTTTGTACGGGAGCGACGGGACTCGAACCCGCGACCTCCGGCGTGACAGGCCGGCGTTCTAACCAACTGAACTACGCCCCCCGACAGCGTTCACTGACGCGGTACGGGCCAGCATACATGAGGCCCCCGCCGCGGGAAAGGGCGGATCAAGAGTCGCTGCTGGACGACGAGCCCGAGCCGCTCGAGGAGCCGGAACTTCCCGTGCTGGAGCCGGAATCCTTGGACGACGGGCTGCCGGTTCCGGTCGAGTCGCTGCCGCTCGCAGGGCTGCTCCCACCCTCGCTCGACGAGGAACCGCCCTCGGAGCCGGAGCCGGAATCGCCGGCGCTGCCGCCCGACTTCTTGCCCACGTAGTCGGTGCTGTAGAAGCCCGAGCCCTTGTAGTGCACGGCGACCGGGAACAGCACCTTCTGCAGCTGCCCGACGGCGCCGCAGTGCTCGCACGCCTCCGGGTCGGGAGCGGACATGCTCTGGAACACCTCGGTGTGCTCGCCGCACGCCCCGCACTTGAACTCATAGGTCGGCATGCCGTGATTCTACGCGTCAGGCGATGGCCGCGGGGCGATCGGTGAGCTCCGCCTCAGCGGCACCGCGCACCGGCACCACATCCGGGAAGTACGCGGTGAAGCGGGCACCGCGTCCATCCGCGTGCGTGCTGTCGATCGTGATGTGCCCGCCGTGCAGCTCCACGAGCCCCTGCACCAGGCTCAGCCCGAGGCCCGCGCCCTGCACGGCGCGCGCGTGGCCGGTCGACCCCTGCCAGAACTTGCCGAAGATCTCGTCGCGATCGCCCGCCGCGATGCCCGGACCCTCGTCCGACACCACCACCACCGCGCCACCGTCGGCGGGCCGCACGGCGACCTCCACCGGCGGCGCACCGTGCCGGAAGGCGTTGGTGACGAGGTTGTTGACGAGCTGGTCGAACCGCACGGGGTCGACGGTGATCATCAGGTTCGCGGTCGCGGAGATGCGCAGCTCCCCCATGCGCGACGTCACCTGCGCCCCGAGCGCGCCGTCGAGCAGCTCGCTCGCCAGCTGCCGGCGCGGGCGGATGTCGAGCTGGCCCGTCTCCAGCAGCGAGCAGTCGAACAGGTCACGGATGAGCGCCACCAGGCGATCCGTCCCTTCCGTCGCCACCCCGACGTACTCGCGCCCCTTGTGCCCGAGGTCGTCCTGCATCGACAGCAGGTCGAGCACGCCCTTCACCGCGGTCAGCGGCGAGAGCAGCTCGTGCGCGACGGTCGCGAGCAGGTTGGAGCGCAGCTCGTCGAGCCGCTGCAGCTCCGCCCCGGCCTGGCGCTCGGTCTCGAGCGCCTCGCGCGTGTGCATCGCGGCGCCCGCGAGCGTCGCCGCCGTCTGCACCACCCACCGCTCCTCGTCGTCGAAGGGTCTTCGCGCGCGCGAGACGACCAGCTCGCCGAGCGGTTCGCGTGGCCCCGACACGGGCGCGCGGAAGACGTGGTCGGTCGGCTCCATGTGCCCCGACTGGCGCTGCACGGCCTGCCCGACCACCGTCACGTCGACGCACGACCCGTCGATCGACACGAGCTCGTGGGCGCTGCGCACGAGGTCCTCGGCCTGCTGCTCCACCGCGTCGGCGTGCAGCGAGCGCTCCGCCAGCCGGTACAGCAGCTGCACCTCACGCAGGCGTTCGGCTCCCACGCGCCGAAGCCGGCGTCGACGCGAATCCTGCAGCGCGTACACGAGCGAGAACACCACGAGCAGCGCCGCGAACGCCGGGTAGGTCCAGCGCGGGACGAGCGTCTGCGGCTCCTCGCGCGTGTAGTCGAGCGACCAGCCCGTGCGCCCGACCTTGCGGCTCACGCGCTCGGCGGACGCGAACGAGCTCACGCCGACCATCACGTGGCGGCGCGCGTCGAGCAGCGTCAGCTCGTCCACCTCACCCTTGGCGGAGCTGTCGAGGAAGGTGCCGATCGGCGAGCGGTCCAGGTAGTCGACGATGATCACCGCGTCGTGCACCTTGGGGTTGCCCGGGCGCGGCACCGGCACGCCGGCCGCGTAGACCGCGGCGTCGCCGAAGCGCAGGCGGTCGCTGGCCTGAGGCTCGTTGCGCGATGCGATGCGCCGCCCCACGCCGAGCAGGTCGTCGGCCACACCGTTGGCGGAGACCTGACCGGGGACCGACTCGCCGATCGCGGCCACGCGACCATCGGCCCGCACCACGGCCCACGCCACCGTGGCGGAGAGGCTGCCGCCGTCGACGCGGTCGGCGAGCGCACGACGCAGCTCGTCCTCGCGACCGGGCTGCAGCAGGGCGGCGTTGGAGGCCGACCACCCCTCGAGCTCCTTCCACTGGCGCTCCACGACGGTCGACACTGCGGTCGCGACGCGGTCGGCGCGCAGCTCGTCCTTGGCCTGCGACGCGGCGACCGTGTCCTCGGCGCGCGACCACGCGGTGGTGACGAAGGCGGCGCCGAGCAGCAGCAGGAGCACCACGCCCGGCAGGATCAGGGCGTCGACGCGGCGCGCCCACGGCGACAGCGCCACGGTGCGTTGAGAGCGGTCGCGAGGTGGCATGCAGGGAGGTGATGCCCGTCGCCCGTGCGATGGTAACGCGGGGAAAACCGCGCTGGCGTGCGGGTCGAGGGTGATTCGGCCACGGCCAGTGCGGGTGGGCCACGGCGGCCGTCCGCGGTGCGGGTGCGGCCAACGAACCTGTGGAAACGTGGTCGGACGGGGTGCTCGTCCGGATAGCCGGGTGGAAGCTCTCGTTGCTTCCGCGGAGGTCCACCGAAGTACCCCACTGCCACGTGCGTCGAGAGGTCGAGCACAGTGACGCGGCAGCTGGGGGGTGACGTCCACTCGCACATACCACCCCCGAGGAGTGCCCCATGTCGAACCGCCCGTCCGTGGCTGCGCGTGCAGCCGAGCCCACGCCGGAGAACCCGATCCGTGCGCACAAGCAGCGGCAGTCGATCCGTCGTGCCTCGCAGCGCTTCGAGGAATCGGTGGCCGACCTCAAGACCATCCACAAGGCCGCTCGCGTCGAGATCGACTCCGCGACCGGCTGGGCCCGCACCGTGCGTGGCTCCTTCCGCATCGGGGTGCCGGTGCCACCGGCGCAGCAGCGCCAGTTCCGCTACATGCTCGGTGCCCGCGAGATGGGTGCGCACCCGGCTGCTGCCTTCCTCGAGCGGTTCAGCGCGCTGTTCGGCCTCGACGAGCCGATGGACCAGCTCTTCCTGCGTGGCGTGACGCCGCTCAGCCAGGGCGACTGGTTCGCCTTCGGCATCGACATCTTCGCGGTCGGGCGCGGCGCTCCGGCACAGATCGACGTGGTGGTCGCGCCGAACGGTGCGGTGCTCTACGCAGGCTTCGGCCAGGCCGGTGCGGTCCCGGGGCGCGAGTAGATGGCGGCCCCCGCCCCCGCGGCGGCGCCGATCGCCGACCTCGAACAGGTGCGGTTCGACCGCGCGCTCGAGGAGCTGCAGGACAGCGACCCGGCGGCACGCGTCGCACTCGATTCGGAGACCGGCCTCGCGGTCGGTGTCGACACGGAGGTCCGCGTCGCCATGCCGGCAGCGGCCCGCGCGCTCCCGGCGAGCGACCGCTCGGCCGCGTCGGCGGTGCTCTTCCTCGACCGCTTCGGCGCGCTGTTCGGCGTCGCCGGGTGGCACGTGCTGGAGCCGCGCTTCGCCTCCCCGATCGGGTCGTCGATCTGGTTCACGTTCGCGGTGGCCTCGCCGCGCCGCGGTGAGTTCCTGATCAACGTGTGCGCCCAGGAGGACACGGTCCGCCACGTGCGCGTCGAGCGCACGGGAGCCGCGACGTGAACCTCGCCGGCGCGGCGCGGGCGCCCGATCCGCAGGTGGCCCAGGCGACCGAACGGTATCGGCCCAACCACGTCGGCGTGGACGAGGCGCAGTTCGGCCGGGTGGTCGACATCGCGCGCGAGTCGCTCGAAGGTCTCGCGCCGGTGATCGTGGTCAATCGCCGGATGGACGACGCGACGCAGACGCTCGCGCGTGCTGGCGAGGAGACGCTCGGGACCATCCACACCTCCCCTCCTCCGGGCGTGCTCGGCACGGCGCGTCGCGCCGCGCGGACGGTGACGGAGAAGCTGCACCTCACGCACGGCACCGGCGAGAACGTCGGGCGCACGGTCTTCGCCACGACCCGGTTCGTCGGCACGCAGGACGCCGCGGCTGGCGCGCGTGGCGTGCTCGAGGCGCTCGAACGCCAGGGCTCGGTGGGCGTCGAGGCGTACGGTCCGGTGTCGCTGATCGTGCCGGTCTCGCAGGTCGAGGGGCGCGCGACGTTCGCGGCGCGTGACACGGCCAAGGGCGTGACGCGCGTCACCGGCACGCCGCACCTGCCCGAGGTGATCGCCGAACGTCTCGCCCGGGGCGCCGACCACGCGCCCACGATCGATTCGCTCGTCAGCCAGCCGCGTGCGGCAGCCGTCGACGCGCTGCGGGGATGGCTGCTCGGCCCCTCGTTGGCCCGTCGCGACTCCTACGTCGAGGCGCAGGTGCGCGGCCTCGCGATCGAGGACATCGCCGCCGTGCACGTGTCGGGCAAGCTGCGGCCCGAGGACGCCTTCAAGAACATCGACGCGGGCGCGGCGCCCACCCAGGCCGATGTCGATCGGCTCACCTCGGTCGCCGCGGCGCACGACATCGCGGTCGGCAGCTCCCTCTGACGCAACGCGTTCCGCCCCTGCCTCGATGAACGGGGAGGGATGAGGGCGACGATCGGGGGCGGTGGGACGTGGACGTGGTCGATCCTGCGCGCCAGCTCGGCGCCATCGCCAAGCTCGCCCTCCTCGACGAGGGAGCCCGGGTACCCGTCCTTGCTGCCGAGGCCAGGTGCCCCTACGCTGCGATGGTCGCGGACATCGGCACGGGAGCCGTCGCGCCCCCCGTCCATGAGTTCGGCGAGGCCGCGGCCGATCCCGCTGCCCTGCGGGCGGCACGCGCCGAGGCCCATCACGCCCTCGGCACCATCTTCGGCGCGCCGGCCCACGACCTCGTCCAGGCGCTGCGCGACATGCGCGACACGCCGTTGGACGAGCTGCCGCGCGCGGGCACCGCGCCGGCCGTACACACCTACGGCGAAGCGCCGGCCCATCGCTGGGCCGAGCTGCGCGAGAGCCTCGCCGGGGATGCCGACGACTTCGAGCCGGTCGC
>JAOPYS010000113.1 GCA_025964465.1 Thermoleophilia bacterium | reverse complement strand
TACCTCGAGGTGATCAAGCACAGCATGCCCAAGACGCTGGCGCTGATGTTCGTCTCGACGCTCATCGTGCTGGCCATTGCGTTCCGCTCGCTGACGCTGCCGTTCAAGGCGATCATCCTCGACACGCTGTCGATCACGGCGTCGCTCGGCATGGTCGTCGCGGTCTTCCAGAACGGGCTCGGGATCGAGCTGCTCGGGAGCGAGCCGCTCGGCTACACCGAGTCGACCATCCCCATCATCCTGTTCTGCCTGCTGTTCGGGCTGTCGATGGACTACGAGGTGTTCATGCTCGCCAAGGTGACCGAGCTGTACCAGGCCGGCCACGACGACCGCGAGGCCACCGCCCGCGGCGTCGCCAGCACCGCGCCGCTCGTCACGGGCGCGGCGATGATCCTCATCGTGATCGGCATCGCATTCGCGACGACGCAGCTCGTGCTCGTGAAGCAGATCGGCTTCGGCATGGCCGTGGCCCTCGCCCTCGACGCGACGATCGTCAGGGTCCTGCTGCTGCCGGCGACCATGCGCTGGCTGGGCCCCGCCAACTGGTGGATGCCCGCGTCACTCCAACGCCGCGTCCCGCGCGTCGAGTGGGCGCACTGACCTCGCAGGTTCCTGAGCGCCGATTGCGGCGTCAGGGCAAGGAGCGGGAGGAGTGGACGGCCGAAGGCGGGCTCCAGCCCGTCGAGGTCTCCGCGACGAGCCCTGTGCACGAGCAGTGAGCGAAGCGAACGCGCTCGTGCCTGGCAGCTATGGCGGCGCAGGCGGTGCTCAGGTCAGGCGGCGACTGACAACGTGACCTGCGCGAGGCCGCCGAGGCCGACGGCGTTGGCCGCGGCCTGGGAGAGGTCGATGATGCGCCCGCCGACGAAGGGCCCGCGGTCGTTGATGCGGACCGACACGGTGCCGCCCGGCCCGCTGACCGTCACCCACGTGCCGAACGGCAGCGACGGGTGCGCGGCCGTGAAGGCGCCCGGGTCGTAGTGCTCGCCGTTCGCCGTCTCCTCGCCCGTGAACGAGGACGAGTACACGGAGGCGGCGCCGGACTGCTGGAACCCGGTGGGCTGCGGCTGGGGCGCGGCCGAGGGAGCGGGGTCACCGGACTCGACCGCGGCGGCGTCGGTGCCGGCGCGAGCGGCTTCCGTCTCGGGGCTCGTCACCTTCGGCAGCAGCGGCGAGTCGGGGATTCGTGCCATGCGCTCGGCGGCGCGGCGGGCCTCGGCGGCGACGCGCTCGGCGGCGCTCAACCGCTCGCGCGCGGCCTGCACGGCGTCCTCGGTCTTCGCGACCTCGCGCTTGAGCGAGGCGCGCCGGGCGCGCAGCTTGGTCATGCGGGCGTCGAGGCGCTTCCAGCGGCGCATCGCCCGCGCGTCGTGCTCGGCGACGTGGTCGAGCACGTCCAGCCGGTCGCCGACGTCGCCCATGCTCTCGCCGGAGGCGACGCGCGTGATCGCGCCGTTGGTGCTGCCGTGCTTGTAGATGGCGACGAGCCGCCCCTCGACGTCGTGCCACACACGCCGGTGCTCGGCGGAGACGCGGCGCAGCTCGCGGTTGGTCCGATCGAGGTCGGCGCGCGCGTCGGCGAGCCGATCAGTGTCGGTGGCGAGGCGGGCCGCGAGTGTCGCGACGTTCGATGCGTGCGCATCCGGTGCTGTCGGGAGGAACAGCGCCAGGGTGGCGAACATCGTGCATGCCATGAGCGCCGCAAGGCGGGCTCGTGGTGGTGTCCACGGAGGGGTACCCATGAGGTGAGGCGGGACCATAGGGAGGGTGGTCGCCGCGGGTCAAGGCCTGGATGGCCTCCTCCGGCGGGGCGCGCCGGCCGGGACGAGGGCCCCGAATTCCCCCGATCCACGCATTCGTGGGGGAAAGGGCGGATCGGACACAGGGCCGGGAACGTGGCCGGATACGTTTTGCAAGGCGGTGTGCTTGCTCGGTGCTCCGAAGATCTCCCGGCGCCGACGTCGCGCCGGGAGCGGGCCGCGTGATACATAGCGCGCATGCATCTCGACCCTCCTGCCTCGCCCCTGCGCCGAATGCGCCATCGCGTGCGCGCGCGTGAAGCGTTCCGATCCCCCCTGGTCGTCATCGCCGCGCTCGTCCTGGCGGCGACCGCTGCCCTCGCCTCGATGCCGGACCGCTCCGACGCTGCCGCGACCGCCGGGCCGCAACCGCCCGCGGCGTCGATCCCGGCGCTGGGGCAGCGGTGGTTCGCGCTCGGCGCGAACGTGCCGTGGGTGGAGTACCGGTGCGACTTCGGGTGCGGGCTGCAGCGCGGCGTCCGCGGTCGGCAGGCGGAGGTCGATGCGATGCTGCGGAAGATGTCGCGGCGTGGCGTGCGCACGGTGCGCTGGTACCTGTTCGCCGACGACGCGTGGCAGTTGCGGCGCACCGCCGACGGCACCCCGACCTCCGTCAGCCCCGCAGCGCTGCTCGACCTCGACATCGCGGTCCGGCTCGCCGCCCGCAACGACGTGTTCCTGCTGCCCGTCGTGCTGCCCGACCCCTCGAGGGTCCCCGCGACCTGGTTCACCGATCCGGCCCAGTCACGCGCCCTCGCCGCTGCCCTGAGCCCCATGTTCGCGCGATACCGGTCCCAGCCGCACCTGCTCGGGTGGGAGCTGGCCACGGGCGCCGAGACGCTCCTGGACGCCGGCACCGCCACCGGCCCCGAGCTGCGGGCGCACGTCGCCGACCTGCGCGCCGCGCTGCGCGCTGCGGCGCCGCGGACCCTCGCCGCGATCGGCACGACCGACGTGTCGCGCATCGACACGTGGACGGGCCTCGGCGCCGACCTCTACACCCCGCAGTCGGTCTCCGGGCAGGTCGGCGAGCGTTGCGCCACCTGCCGCTCCGTCGGTGCGCTCGTCGCTGCCGAGGGTGTCGACGCGCCCGTCGTGATCGGCGGGTTCGACGCCCCGACCGACGCGATCGGCGCGCAGCGCCTCGCGCGCTTCTCCCGGCTGGGCTACGCCGGCGCGCTCGCGTTCTCGTGGCACGCCGTCCCGCACCCGCTGCTGCCGGGCCAGCGTGCACCGATGCCGGACGATGCGACCTGGCGCTTCGCCGACGCCCATCCCCGGTCCGGGCCGCGCAGCCGCCCGGCCAACCCCTGCTACGGGCCGCGCGAGGCGACCTTCCGGTGCCCCAACCTGAAGATGGCGACCCCGAGCAACCTGTCACTGGGCCACCGCGGCGGGCGCACGGTGCTGTTCAGCCGCAACTCGCTGGACAGTCGCGGCGCGGGGCCGGCGTCCCTGCACGGGCTGCGCAACGGCACGTTCACGATGGCCGCCAAGCAGGTCCTGCACCGCGTGCACGGGGCCCCGCTGGCGATCGACACCGGCGCCCGGCTGCTGTTCAAGGCGGTGCCGGGCCAGTACCGCTACTGGAAGTGGAACGGTGCCGCTCGCATGGAGCTGTGGCGCCTGGATTCGACCGGCCACCTCGTGGAGCGCACGCGCATCGGCCCCAAGACGGTCTACTGCCTGCGCGACCTGCAGCGCACGAAGGGCTCGCTGCCGCGCTCGCCGAGGTCCCGGGTCTTCCCGGCGTGCAGCCAGCGGCTGAAGCAGGGCTCGGTGACGCTCGGCACGTCGGTCGGGTGGAGTGACATCTACCCCGCGTCGTACAACGAGAACTGGATCGACGTCACCGGCCTGCGCGGCTGCTTCGCCTACGTGCACGTCGCCGACCCGCTCAACGTGATCTACGAGAGCAACGAGGACGACAACGCCTCGAAGGTGGTGGTGCGGCTGCCATGGACGGGCTCCAACGCCGGGTGCCCGGGCGCCAGGCCCGTGCCGACCATCGGCGCGAACGGGACGTACTGACGTGCGCCTGCGCCTCGCCGTCACCCTCGCCGCCTCCGTCGTCGCGCTGCTCGCGGCGCCGGCGGCGGCATCGGCCAGCTCGTTCTCGGTGACGTGCGCCAGCTCGCACGTCGCCAACGACGACCCGATCGTGTTCGCCGGCCAGCCCGGCGCGGCGCACCGGCACGAGTTCTTCGGTGCGACGACGACCCGGGCCAGCTCGACGACGGCGAGCCTCGAGCGGTCGCCGACGACGTGCGCCGATCCCGCCGACACGGCCGCGTACTGGGTGCCGACGCTCGAGGTGCACGGCACGCTCGTCCGCGGGACGATGCGTGCCTACTACGAGCGCGCCGGCAAGGCCCGTGCCGCGGCGCCCCCGCGCGGGCTGCGCATGGTGGCCGGCGACCCGCACGCGACCGTCCCGCAGCCGCTGGCCACCACCTCGTGGCAGTGCGTCGGGCAGGGGCGCGCGCGCCAGTCGTCGACCGTCCCGACCTGTCGCCGCGGCGAGCGGCTCGCCGCGTGGGTGCGGTTCCCCGACTGCTGGGACGGTCGCCGCCTCGACGCGCCCGACCACCGCAGCCACATGGCGTACGCGCTCCGCGGCCGGTGCGGCGCCGACCACCCCGTCGAGCTGATGCGCATCGCCCTGCTCGTCACCTGGCCCGTCCACCCGGCGCGCGCCGACACGGTGCGGCTGGCCGGTGGCATGCTGGCGTCCACCGGCATGCACGGCGACGTGTGGAACTCGTGGCAGCAGCCCGCGCTGCGACAGCTGCGCTGGGACTGCATCGAGGTCGCCGCGCCCTGCGGCGACCTCAACGGCCCACCGAGCTGATCCACGCCGCGACCTCGCGCGGAGAGCGCAGGCGCACGACCTCCACGTGCGGGTGTCGCGACACGAGCCACTCGGTGCGAGCCCGCCGCGATGCGTGCTGCTGCCACGACCACCGGATCGGATGGCCCGCCGTCGGCAGGTCGCGCCATCGTTCGCGATTGCCGTTCCACAGCTCGCGACGCGTGAGGAGGCGGCCGAGCGTGCGCACGATCGCGCGCCGGGTGACGGTCACGCGCGGCAGGTCGAGCCAGACCACCAGCTCGGCCCGCTCCCACAGCAGCTCGCCGATGAACGACCGGTACTGGTCCTCCGTCACCCAGCGTTCGCCGGCCGCCAGCGCCGCGGCGTCGGCCTCGAACGAGGACCGCTTCACCCACTCCGGACCGTGGTGGAGCGCATCGAGCTCGTGGTAGGGCAGGCCGAGCCGCTCCGACAGGCGCCGCGCGAGCGTCGACTTGCCGGCGGCACTGATCCCCGAGACGAGGATCCGCCGCGGAGGACCGTCAGCCATCGACCGGCGGATCGTCGGCGCGCGCGTCCCGATCGGCGCGCCGCCGCAGCTCGTTCTGCGTCGCCCACGCGAACGCCAGTGCTACGGGCACGCACTCCATCACCGCGTAGGTGAGCGAGCGCTGCCAGTCCAGCAGGGGGAAGAACGCCTGGTGGAAGGCGAAGAGCACGACGAGCGCGACGGGGATGCCGTACAGCACCCGGCGCCGGTCCGGGAGCGCCTCCCACCATCCCAACAGTCGTCGTCCCATCGGCGGCATGATCGCACGCACGGGGCGGACGGGTAGGCACCACGCGATGGCAACCTCCGCACCGACCCTCCCCCTGCTCGACGTCGACAACCCCGCCACGGGCGAGACCGTCGCGACCATCGAGCAGGTCGGCGCCGACGCCGTCGCGCCCGCCGCGGAACGGGCACGTGCGGCGCAGGTGCGCTGGGCGGCGCGACCCTGGCGCGAGCGTGCCGCCGTGGTCCGCCGGTTCCACGACCTCGCGCTCGACCGCTCCGACCTGGTGCTCGACACGATCCAGTCCGAGAGCGGCAAGTCCCGGCGCGACGCGCTGGCCGAGCTGATCACCGTCGCCGGGACGGCGCGCTACTACCTCGCCCACGGGCGGCACCACCTGAGCGACCGCCGCGCCCGCCCCGGCGTGCCGCTGCTCACGCGCGCGCGCTCGGCGTGGCAACCGCACGGGCTGGTCGGGCTGATCACCCCGTGGAACTTCCCCTTCCTGCTCGGCGTGGCCGACGCCCTGCCGGCCCTGCTCGCCGGCAACGCCGTGCTCACCAAGCCGAGCGAGCTCACGCCGCTGTCGACCCTGCTCGCCCGCGACCTGCTCGTGGAGGCCGGCCTCGACCCGGACCTCTTCCAGCCGCTCGTCGGCGCCGGACCCGAGCTCGGCGGCCCCCTCGTGGCAGCCGTCGACTACGTCGGCTTCACGGGCAGCACGGCCACCGGCCGCATCGTCGCCCGGGCGGCGGCCGACCGCCTGATCCCGTGCTCGCTCGAACTCGGCGGCAAGAACCCGATGCTCGTCATGCCGGGCGCACGCATCGAGGACGCGGTGCACGGCCTCGTCGCCGGCGGCTTCGCCAACTCGGGGCAGACCTGCATCAGCGTCGAGCGCATCTACGTGCACGACGACGTGTGGGACGAGTTCGTGGCGGGCGCGCGCGCACGCGTGGGGGCGCTGCGCGTGGGGTGGTCCGAGGGCTTCGACGTGGAGATGGGCTCGCTCGTCAGCGTGGACCACGCCGACAAGGTGCGCGCCCACATCGCGGATGCGCGCGAGCGCGGGGCGGAGATCCTGGTCGGCGGCGACGAGCCACCGCCGGGCCTCGGTCGCGCCTTCGTCACGCCGACGATCGTGACCGGCACGGACGAGACCATGGCGATCCACTCGGAGGAGACGTTCGGTCCCGTGGTGCGGCTCGAGCGCGTGGCGAGCGCCGAGGAGGCGATCGCCAAGGCCAACGACTCGGACCTCGGGCTCAACGGCTCGGTGTGGGCCGGCGGCCGGCGCGGTGCGCGCGGGCTGGCCCGGCGCCTCGCGGTCGGCACCGCCAACGTCAACTCGACGCTGCTCATCTACAACTCCTACGACGTGCCGATGGGCGGCATCCGCCGCTCGGGCATCGGGCGTCGCCACGCCGCCGCCGGCATCCAGCGCTACTGCCGGCAGCAGTCGATCGTGGAGAGCTTCTCGCGCGGCGGCGGCTACGAGATCATCCTGCGGCTCGTCGACACGCCGAAGCGCACGGCGGCGCTGCTGCGCGTGGTCCGCCTGTGGCGGCGCGTCCCCGGCATGCGCTGACCCCCATTCCCGCGGATGCAGGTAGGGTCGCCGCCATGCGCAAGGTCGGCATCATCGGATTTCCCATGGACCTCGGCGGCAATCGCCGAGGTGTCGACATGGGCCCGTCCGCCCTGCGGCTGACGGACATGATCCAGCGCATCGAGGCGCTCGGCATCGACGTGGTCGAGCTCGGCAACGTGCTGGTGCGCACCCGCGGGCTCGTCGACAGCGGCTCGACCGACGCGCACTTCCTCGAGGAGATCCTGCGCGCCTGCGACGCCGCGGGGCAGATGACCGTCGACGCCGTCGACCGCGGCTGCGTGCCGATGCTGCTCGGCGGCGACCACTCGGTGGCCATCGGCTCGCTGCGCGGCATGGCCAGCGTGCACGGCCCCGGCGGCGCGATCTGGATCGATGCGCACGCCGACCTCAACACGCCGGCCACCTCGATCAGCGGCAACGTGCACGGCATGCCGCTCGCCGTCGCCCTCGGCTGCTGCGCCGACGACCCGCGCTTCGACTCCGACCGCTGGCCCGCCCGCTCCCTCGACCCCGAGCGCACCGTCATCATCGCGGCCCGCGACCTCGACGCGGCGGAGCGCGACTTCCTCCGCTCGGACTCCGCGCCCCGCGTGTTCACGATGCAGGAGGTCGACCGCCGCGGCATCGCGTCCGTCGCCGACGAGGCCCTCGAGATCACCTCGGGCGCCGCCTTCCTGCACGTCTCGCTCGACCTCGACGCGCTCGACCCGCACGACGCCCCGGGCGTCGGCACGCCCGTCCGCGGCGGGCTCACCTACCGCGAGGCCCACACCCTGCTGGAGATCATCTCCACGGCCGGGCCCGACAGCGTCGACATCGTCGAGGTCAACCCGGTGCTCGACGTGCGCAACGAGACCGCCGAGACGGCGGCGGAGCTCGTCTGCTCCCTGTTCGGCGCCTCCATCATCTGAGGCCGGTCACTGCGTCGGGCGCGACGCACCGTCGTCGTCCTGGCCCAGCTCCTCCTCCGTCAGGCAGCGGCCCGTGGAGACCGGCACCCGCCGCGCGCCCGTGCTGATCGCCTGCAGCAGCTGCGTGCTGGGCACGCCGTACGCCGCGTCGGTGCGCTGGCCCAGGCCCTTCGACACCACGAGCCCCAGCACCGACCCGTCCTCGCCGACCACCGGCCCGCCGGAGTTGCCCGGCTCCACGTCCGCGCGGAACGCCAGCACCGGCGCGGTCGTGCGCGTCCCGCCGCCGAGCGGTTCCACGTCGTAGTCGCTGACCCGGTCGATGCGCGCCGGGACGACCTTCAGTCGACCGCCGTGCGGGTAGCCGATCACCGCGGCGCGCTCCCCGTGCTGCACGCGCGGGACGATGGGAAGCGGGCCGGGCAGGCGGGCCGGGCCCGGGTCGAGCACCAGCACGGCGATGTCGTTCACGGGGTCGAAGGCGGTCACCGTGGCCGGCGCCCCGTTGAACTGGGGCCCGCCCGACAGGAAGCTCTTGGGCGTCCCCGCCACCACGTGCGCGTTGGTGACGACGATGCCCGGGCCGGCCACCCACCCGGTCCCGGAGACGAGGTTGCGGCACGCCGTCCCCCGCACCTGCAGCACGTGGCCGCTCGCCGCCACGACCGCGGGCAGCGCCGCGGACGCGTCGTCGGGCTCCTCCGCCAGCACGATCGGGCCGTTCACCGCGGGCGCGAGCCCTGACCGCAGCACCAGCACGCCGA
>JAOPYS010000053.1 GCA_025964465.1 Thermoleophilia bacterium | reverse complement strand
AGGCCGGCGGGGCGATGACCATCTCGGTCCCCTACGGCACGGCCAACGTGTTTGGCGGCGCCGGCGCCGGCGCCGGCGCGACCGGCACGGGCACCGGCACCACGACCGGTACCGGTACCGGCACGGGCACGACGGCCGGTGGCGGCGGCACCGCGACCGGCACCGGCACCGCGCCGCGCTCGGTCGAGGAGCTGGGCGCGCTGGGCACGAGCGGCCCGGCGGCCCCCAAGGCATTCGACCCCGCGTCGGTGATCGGGCGGTCCTTCTCCATCAACGCGTCGAGCACGGCCGAGGGCGACCTCGCCCGCGGTGGCGTGCTGCAGGTGCAGAAGTTCGTCGACACCTCCGCGGGTGGCTTCGGTACCGCTGAGGAGGCGGCCAGCGCCGCCCGCGCAGCCCGCGCGTCGTCGGGCGGTGGCGACCAGTGGAGCCGCGTCATCACCCTGCAGGGTGCCGACAACCGCTTCTACGTCTACCAGGGCTCGCTCGTCGCCCGCGCCACGGCCGAGCTGCAGGACGGCTCGCCCATGCACGTGTTCGGCCCCAACTTCGCCGAGTTCTACGACGGCACGACCTCCTCCTGGAAGGCCGTCCGCGACGCGGCCTGAGTGAGCGGGGTCCACGCCGG
Organism: Thermoleophilia bacterium; assembly: GCA_025964465.1. Lineage (GTDB taxonomy): Bacteria > Actinomycetota > Thermoleophilia > Gaiellales > SKUG01 > JAGQUL01. The sequence continues at coordinate 6,825 of JAOPYS010000053.1, read as the reverse complement.
GTAGTGCGCCGGCCATGGCGACCGACCACCACCCGGCCACCCTGCGCGGCGAGCTCGTGGAGCTCGTGCGCGTCGGGCCCGACGACGTCCCTGCGCTGCTCGAGCTGTGGGCCTCCAGCCCCGACGTGCTCAGCCGCTGGCCCGTCTGGAAGCACGACGACCTCGCCTGGATCACCGACGCCGCGGAGGCCGACCGCAGCGGCTGGTGGATCACCGCGGCGGGTGACCCGCAGCGCCTCGGCTTCATCCAGCACTACGAGGAGACCGACCCGGAGTACCGCCACGGCGGGATCGACATCTTCCTGGTGGAGGCGGGCCAGGGGCGCGGGCTCGGCACCGACGCGGTGCGCACGCTCGCCCGCTACCTCGTCCACGAGGTCGGCCACCACCGCCTGATCATCGACCCCGCCGTCGACAACGAGCGCGCGATCCGCTGCTACGAGAAGGTCGGGTTCCGCCGGGTTGGCGTGATGCGCGAGTACGAGCGCGGCCCCGTGGGCGAAGACGGCACGGCGGTGTTCCACGACGGACTCCTGATGGACCTGCTCGCGCGTGAACTGACGTAGGTCCGTAGAGTCGCGGGCATGTCGCAGACCGAGACGCCCGAGACGCCCGAGACCGCCGAGCCCACCCCCGAGGAGCGCGCCACCGCCGAGTCGCGGATCATGGACGACCGTCGCGCCAAGCTCGCGGCGATGGCGGAGGCCGGTGGCGAGCCGTGGCCCTACTCCGCGAGCCCGACCGCGCACGCCGCCGACGTGGTCGCCGCACACTCGGGCCTGGAGGACGGCGCCGAGACCGAGGATCGCTACGTCCTCGCCGGCCGCATGATGCTGCGCCGCGGGCAGGGCAAGCTGATCTTCGCCGAGCTCGCCGACCGCTCCGGCACCCTCCAGCTGTTCGTCTCCAAGTCCGTCGTCGGCGACGACGGCTTCGCGTCGTTCGACGACCTCGACCTCGGCGACTGGATCGAGGTCGCGGGCACCGCGATGAAGACCCGCAAGGGCGAGCTCTCGCTCAAGGTCGACGGCGTGCGCCTGCTGGCCAAGTGCATCCGGCCCCTCCCCGAGAAGTTCCACGGGCTGGTCGACGAGGAGCAGCGCCGCGGCCGCCGCTACCTCGACCTGGTCGCCAACCGCGACTCGCTCGACGTGTTCGTCGCGCGCTCGAAGATGGTCAGCGCCATCCGCCGGTTCCTGGAGGAGCGCGACTTCCTCGAGGTCGAGACGCCAGTGCTGCAGCCGATCTACGGCGGCGCCGCGGCGCGCCCGTTCGTCACGCACCACAACGAGCTCGACATGCGCCTGTACCTGCGCATCGCCACCGAGCTGTACCTGAAGCGCCTCATCGTCGGCGGCATGGAGCGCGTGTTCGAGATCGGCACGAACTTCCGCAACGAGGGGATCAGCTTCAAGCACAACCCCGAGTTCACGATGATCGAGCTGTACCAGGCGTACGCCGACTACGACGACGTCATGGACCTGTTCGAGGCGCTCGTGCCCTACGTCGCCGAGCGCTCGGTGGGCACGACCACCATCACGCACCCCGACCACGGCGAGATCCGCCTCGACGGCCGCTGGCCACGCATCACGCTGCGCGACGCCATCCTCGAGCAGGGGAAGGTCGACATCGACTCCGCGAGCGACGACGAGCTGCGCGCCGCGCTGGTCGCAGCCGGCTACGACCCCAAGGGCGACACGACCCGTGGCAAGCTCATCGACGCCCTCCTCACCAAGTTCGTGGAGCCCGGGCTGATCCAGCCGACCTTCCTCATCGACTACCCGGTGGAACTGTCACCCTTCGCACGCACGCACGCCGACAACCCCAAGGTCGTGCGGCGCTTCGAGGCGTTCGCGGCCGGCATGGAGCTCGGCAACGCCTTCTCCGAGCTCAACGACCCGGCGCTGCAGCTCGAGCGGTTCCAGCAGCAGGCACAGGCCCGCGCGGCGGGCGACGACGAGGCCGAGCAGCTCGACGAGGACTACGTCACCGCGCTCGAGTACGGCATGCCGCCGACCGGTGGCCTCGGGTTCGGCGTCGACCGCCTCGCGATGCTGCTCACCGGCCAGCGGTCGGTACGCGACGTCATCCTCTTCCCCGCGCGCCGCACGAAGGCGTAGGAGAAGGTGGCCGCGCCGTGGATCCGCGACGCCGTGGTGTACGGCGTGCTGCCGCCCAAGTTCGGGCCGCACGGGTTCGCCGACGTCACCGCGCGGCTGGGGGAGCTGCAGCGCACGGGCGTGAACACGCTCTGGCTGGCGCCGCTCAACACCCCGACGCAGGGTGACTACGGGTACGAGGTGGTGGACCACGCGGCGCTGCGCCCGGACTGGGGCACGCACGCCGAGCTGCGCGAGCTGGTGCGGTCGGCGCACGCGCGCGGCATGCACGTCATCGCGGACGTGGTGCCCAACCACACACACGACGACCACCCGTGGTACCAGGACGTGCTCGCGCGAGGGAAGGCGTCGCCGTACTGGGGGCGCTACGAACGCGGTCGCGACGGCGCGCCGACCCACTACTTCGACTGGGAGCACCTCCCGAACCTCGACTACGACAACGCGGCCGTGCGGCGCTACATGACCGACACCCTCGTCGGCATGGTGCGCGACTACGACCTCGACGGCTTCCGCGTCGACGTCGCGTGGGGCGTGCACGAGCGGCGGCCCGACTTCTTCCCCGCGCTGCGCCAGGCGCTCGACGCGGTCAAGCCCGACACCTTCCTGTTGGCCGAGGCGCCGGCCCGCGACGGGTGGTTCTCGGGCGCCGGGTTCGACGCGGCATACGACTGGGCGGCCAGGTTCCAAGCGTCGTGGAAGGGTGCGTTCGACGACCCGGCGCAGACGGCCGACCGGCTGCGCACGGCGCTGCGCCGCGACACCCCGACCGGGGTGGCGCGCGATGGCGCGGCGCAGGTCTCCAAGGTGCTGCGCCTGCTCGACTCGAACGACCTCGGCGTGCACTTCCGGCGCGACCACGGTGTGCGCACCGCGCGACTTGGCGCCTGGCTGCTGGCGACACTGCCCGGCATTCCGGCGCTGTTCACCGGCACGGACGTCGGCGCCTCCTACGACCCGTACCGCGACCCGCGGCCGCTGACCTGGCACGACCCCGACGGGTTGCGCGCGACGTGGACCGCGGCACTCGGCGTGCGCCGCGAGCTGCCGGCGTTGACGAGCGACTCCTTCCGCTTGCTGACGCGCGCCCAGACAGGGGCGGGCGTGCTCGGCTACGTGCGCGGCGATGCCGGCGATGCCGGTGCCGCGACCGTCCTGCTCAACTTCGACGCGACCGCGCACGACGTGGAGCTGCGCGGCGCCGGGCTGCACGACGCGGCCACCGGCGCGGACCTCGCCGGTGTGGGCGGTCGCGTGCGCGTACACCTCGCGCCCGGCCAGGCGCGCATCCTGCAACGTCGCTGATCCATCGTGAACCAGCGGTTCCCGGTCCGGTCGGAATGGGCGCTGGTGCTCACCGGTTGTGTTCCCTATCGTCCCTCCCACACCGAACGGCAACGGAGAGGCAGCACGACATGGACGTCACCACCACGAGGGCCGCGACGCCCGCCCCGGCACCCGCCGCGACCGCCCGGCGCGAGGATTACGGGTTCTCCACGAAGCGGCTCCCGGCGCTGCGTCCGCTGCAGGCCCGCGTGGTGTTTCGCGAGTACGCGCCGCTCGAGGCCTCGCAGCGCTTCGTCGACCTGATGCCCGACATGACGTCGAGCACCTTCGACCAGCTCCACTTCACGTCGCTCGCCGACGCCGTGCGCGCGGCCCACGACCTGTCGACCAAGGACGACCGCTCGGCGATCGGCGTGATCTCCTCGCGCAGCGACGCAGGCGATGCCGTGAGCTACCTGCTCCGTCCGCTCATGGTCGTGGCAGCGGGCGGCGTGCACATGGGCGACCTCGCCCGGCCCGCGAGCCACTGGCGCGGCGACGTCGCGCAGGTTCCACGATGGCACGACGATGCGCGCAGCGCCATCGGCATCGCGCCGATCGCGCTGGCGGTGCGCGATGCCGACCTCGGCGCGGGGCCGGGCTCCGTCCGCATCGAGGCGCTCATCGTCGGTGAGGGCATCGCCGACCGCGCCACGGGCCGGACCGGCTGGGACACGAAGTCCCTGCGGCCCCTGCCCTGGCGCGAGTTCGGCGCCTGAGCGCCACCACGGTCCACGCACCCCGCCCGCACCAAGGAGCACACGACATGGATGTCACCATCGCACGCAGCGACACCGGCCCCTCGACCCGCCCCCTGCCGACGCTGGACCCGCTGCGCGTCCGCGTCGCGTTCCAGCAGTACGCGCCCGCCGCATCGTCGCAGCGGTACGCCGACCTGCGCGTCGACATGGCCTCGGATCGTTTCGGCCAGCGCGAGTACGCGTCGGTGGCGGATGCCGTGCGCGCCGCGCGTGAGCTGTCCAACCAGCACGGGCGCGCAGGGATCGCAGTGGTGCGCGAGACCGCGGTGTCCTACGTCCCCACGTCGACGTTCGTGCTGCGCCCGCTCGACGTGGTGGCGACGGGCGGGCTCCGGTTCGGCGACGCGTCGGCGTCCGTCGGCCACTGGCGCGGCACCGTCGACGCGCGGCCACGCACGCAGGACACGGTGTCGAACGTGCTCGGTGCCGCACCGATGGCGATCGCCGCCCGCGATGCGCTCACCAGCTTCCAGCTGCTGGACGTCGCCGCCGTGGTCGCGGGCGACACCGTCGCCGAGCGCGCCACCGGTCAGGTGGGCTGGCAGCCGGGCGGGGCGACCCGTGCGCTGCCGTGGAGCACCGCCGGCGGCTGACCTGTCTCCGTCACTGGGCGTGCTTCCATGCGGCACGCCTCGGCGATGGAGTGCCCATCTCCGTCACCGAACGTGCTTCCATGCGGCACGTTCGGTGATGGAGGTACGGGATCCGTCGTTGGCGTCAGGACACGTTGACGGATTGGCGGTCGCCGCGGAGGGTCGCCCAGACATCCTGGATGAACGACACGATCTCGTGGCCGTGCGCGAGCAGCTCGAGCATGAGCGCGAGCCCGATCGACGCAACGAGCACCGCTGCTGCCAAGGCTGCCCACCCAGCGCGCGGAGACGATGCGCGGCCGCGGCCCGATGGCTCGTCATCGGCGACTTCGTCGACCGGATCGGTGAAGGATGAACTCACGTCGACGGTATCGGCAGCTGCGTCGCCGCTTGGAGTCCGGCAGGTGGCGAGTCGCCGCCCCCGAATAGGGGTGGGATGTCCGCCGCCGCGCCCACGCCCCCCGTCGCACCCATCACCGCGCCCACCGCGCGGCTCGTGCACGGCGATGCGCTCGGACTGCTGCGCTCGCTGCCCGACGCGTCGATTGACCTGGTCGTCACCGACCCGGCGTACAACGGGATGAACCGTCACCTGCAGCTGGGGAAGGGCCGCATCGTCGGCGAGTACGGCGCGCGCGGCGACGGCGAGCGCTGGTTCGACGAGTTCGACGACAGCGCCGAGAACTACGCGGCGTTCTGCGCCGAGGTCGCGCGCGTGCTGGGCCCCGACCGCTCCGCGTACTTCATGTTCGACGCCTACTCCATGCTCACGCTGGGCTCAGTCGTGCGCGAGCACTTCCACGTCAAGAACGTGATCACGTGGGACAAGGTCGCGATGGGGATGGGGCACCACTTCCGCCGCCAGAGCGAGTTCGTGCTCTACGTCACGACGGGTCGGGCGCCGTTGGCGCGCCGCGATGTCGCCGACGTGTGGCGCATCCGGCGCGTGCACCGCGCCGGCTACCCGACACAGAAGCCGATCGAGCTGTTCGAGGCGATGGTCGCCGCGTCGATCGGCACGCGCGCATCGACTGACATCACGGTCTGCGACCCCTTCCTCGGCTCGGGCTCGAGCGCGGTCGCCGCCCTGCGCCAGGGCTGCTCGTTCGTCGGCGGTGACATCGCCGAGGCGTCGATCGAGGCGGCAACCGCGCGCATCACCGCGCACCGCGCCGGCGCCCCCGATCCCCTCCAGCCCAAGTCCTGCGTCGACCCCGCGCTGCAGAAGCCCTTCTGGCTCGACACCCGCGTCGGCTGACACCGGTCCCTCCTCGTACCGCGGGTGAAACAGCGGGCGCCTGCTCCTCGATGAATTGACGAGGAGAGACCGGTCTCGGCCGGTGGGGTCCTCGGGTCGGCTCGCGCAGGGAAGCGCGACTTCGAAGTCGACCCGATTCGCACCGGGGGGTGTGGGGACGTCGCCGTGGGGCCCTGGGGGGAGAGCACGCAATCGTGTCGTTGGTCGACGGCATATCGGGAGCACTGGGAAACCGCACCACCATCGGTGGAACGGACCAGCGCCGCACGCTCGGCACGGGCTCCACGCCCGGCTCGCCGACGGCTGCCCAGGGCGTCGCCAACCGGTTCGGCACCGTCTTCCAGACGTCGTTCTCCAGCAACATGGCCACCGTCTTCGAGAAGGGCGCCCACGGCGACTTCGACGACCCCACGCTCGCCCTGCAGGAGCAGGCCGCCCTGGCGCGACTGCGTGCGGCGCAGGCCTCGGCCGGCACGCCCGCCACGCCCAGCACCGGCGTGCCCGGCGCCGGCACCGGCGGTGAGCGCGGCCCTGGGGCCGGCGCGAGCGCAGCACCCGACGCCGGCGCTGCGTCCACGACGACTCCTGTCGCGACGACGGGATCGACGCCCGCCACCGCGGCGCCCGGCGCGACCCCTCCCACGAGCGGCACCGCGACCACCTCCGCAGGCGACCCCGCAGCGACGGCCGCCAGCGGCGGCTCCGCCGAGGTGGTGGCCCAGCAGCGCGAGCTCTACGGGGTGCGCGTGCGCCAGAGCGCGGCGCAGATC
>JAOPYS010000030.1 GCA_025964465.1 Thermoleophilia bacterium | reverse complement strand
CCGCCGGACTGGTACACGACCTCGCGCACGGAGAAGCACCCGACCATCCCGCGCGTGCAGGAGGGGCTGAGGATGGATCGCGTGGAGAGCAGCAGCATCGGCGAGTTCTGGGCGAGCGGGTCGACCTTCCACCCGTAGCCGGTGGAGGCGTTCTCGCCACGCAGGCGCAGCACGAGGCGCTGGCCGGGCGCGAGGGTCACGCGCGAGAGGCGGGTGGCGTCGGTCAGCACCAGCGGCGGCACGGTGAACGACTGCAGGCGCGTGAGGTCGATGACCGTGTCGGGGTTGGGCGAATGCGGCACGGTCTGCTCGGTCACGCGCAGGTGGAGCCGACCATCGACGCGGCCGCGGAGCCGCAGCTCCTGCGCGCCGACGGCGGTGAGCCGCACGACGATGCGCTCGGACGTGCCCGGATCCATGCCGGTCGTGCCGCGGGCGACGAGGGCGAGGTGCGGGGTCTTTCCGACGGGCGTGACGACTGCCAGCATCGTGGTCTGGACGACGCATCCCTGCGGCCCGACGTCGTCCGGGCAGTTGGCCCTGGAGGACGTGCCGACGTCGAAGGTCCGGCCGACCGCCTTGATGGACGAGCCCGACGCGGTCGCGATGAGCGGCTTGTCAGCGGACGCCGACGCGGCCGACGCGGCCAGGGCGGAGGCTGCGAAGCAGGCGGCGGCGAGCGCGCCAATGCGCCTCATGGTCGTGATCGTGCGCATGTTCGGTTCCTTGCCTCGGCTGAGCGTCGATGGAGCGCGGGCGACCGTATCACGCGGGGGCCGTGCCCCCGGAGTGGTCTCCGCGCGGTGTCGGGCCTCGGACGCGCGGGGCGGCCCTCGGGTTCCCGCCGTCGCGCGAACGCGCGTGGTCACATCTGCTTCGTGACGAGCAGGCGCTCGATGTTCACGTCGGGCGGGCGCGTGAGCACGAACAGGATGATCTCGGCGACGTCCTGCGTGCGCATCATCCACGCCGCGTCGTGGTGCTCCTCGACGGTGCCCGCCCGCTCGTACAGGTCGCTCTCGAACCCGCCGGGGAAGATGCCCGACACGCGGATGCCCTCCGGGGCGAGCTGCCGCGTCAGCGTCGTGTTGTAGCCGGCGAGCGCCGCCTTGGTCGCGCCGTAGGTCGACCAGCGGCGGTTGTCGGCCGACTCGGTGTCGCTGAAACCGCTCGCGCTGATGACGTTGAGCACGTGCGGGTTGCGCTGGCTGCGGCGCAGCAGCGGCAGGGCCGCGGTCGTCACCTGGATCGGCCCGAGCGCGTTGACCAGGAAGGCCGTGCGACGTCGCGCGGGCTCGCGCCGCTCGATCTCGTCGTCGGTGAAGATCCCGGCGTTGTTGACGAGCACGTCGAGGTGCCCCACCTCGCGCTCGAGCTGCGCGGACGCGGCCTCGACCTGGTCGAGGTCGGAGATGTCGCACACGAGCTCCAGCACGCTGGCAGCGCCGGCCGCGGTCGCATCGGTCGCGGCGTCCCCGAGCGCCGCAGCGTCGGCATCGAGCAGCGCCAGGTGGCACCCTGCTGCGCCGAGCTGGCGCGCGAGCTCGCGCCCGAGGCCGGCCCCGGCACCTGTGACGAGCACGACGTGTCCTTCGAGCGACCGCACGGCCGGAGGGTAGCGCCGCGAGCGGGCGCGGGCAACCCCGTCCGCTCAGCGCGAGGGCACGAGCGGCGCCGTGGCGTGCGGGCGGGCGCGGCGCTGGAGCACGGCGTCGCCGAAGTAGAGCGCGAGGACGGGGACGAGGTAGGCGACGTAGGCGATGACCCGCACGGTCTCGGGCGCGGGGCTCCAGCCGAACATCCCGCCGAGGAAGTCGGCGAACCAGCTCGTGGAGAACAGCGGGGTCGTCACGTCCCAGACCGGGGAGGCCCAGCCGCCCTCGGCGCCCGTGAACTCGCGCAGCTCGTGCGCGGCCTTGCCGACCATGCCGGCTGCGAACAGGATGAGCAGGAACGCCGTGGCACTGAAGAAGCGCCGGAGGTCGACGCGTCGGCTGCCGTGGTACACCATCACGCCGATGCCGCACGCGACCGCGAGCCCGGCAACCCCGCCGGCCAAGAACCCGAGCGACGTGTCGCCCGTCTCGCGCTCGGCGCCGACCAGCAGCAGGGCGGTCTCGATGCCCTCGCGCAGGACGGCGATGCCGGCGAAGAGCGCCATCGCTGCGAAGGAGTGGGCCGCGGCCCGGCCGAGCCCCTCCTGCAGCGAGGAGCGCAGGGTGCGCGAGTGGCGGCGCATCCAGAAGATCATGAAGGTGAGCATGCCGGCCGCCGCGATCGAGACGATCGCCTCGGTCGCCATCTCGGCACGACCGGTGAAGCCACCGATCAGGTGGAGGAACACCGCGGCGAGGGCGAAGCACGCCAGCGCGGCGACGCCGACGCCGACCCAGACGGCGGCGAACGCGTCACGCCGGCCGACCCGGTTCAGGTACGTGAGCAGGATGGCGACGATCAGGGAGATCTCGACGCCCTCGCGGAGGCTGATGAGGAAGCTCTCGCCCATGGCTGCACGATCCGTTCTTGTCAGGGTGACCTTACGTAAGGGCATCCTTACACTTCGGGGACCGTCGCGCAACCAGCGTCGGCGCGAACCCGCTCGGCCTGTCTACGCGTCGACCTGCAGCACGCGTCCCGTCCACCGGCTGCGCAGCCACCGGTCGTGGCTGACGATCACCACGGCGGCGTCGGCGGCGTCGAGCGCGTCCTCGAGGTCGCTCACGAGCGACGGCGAGAGGTGGTTCGTCGGCTCGTCCAGCAGCAGCACGTGCGGCGCGCCGGCGATGAGCATCGCGAGCGCGACGCGGCGGCGCTGCCCTTCGCTCAGCTCCCCCATCGGGCGATCGAGGTCGTCCTCGTGCAGCAGGCCCAGGTCCGCGAGCTCGGGCACGTCCTCGTCCCCGCTCGCAGCGGCGCCATACGCCTCGTTCGGGGTCTCGTCGGCGGGGAACTCCGGGTCCTGCGGCAACACGCCGATGCGCACGCCTTCGGCGTACTCCACCTGGCCGGACGTCGGCTCGAGCACGCCCGTGAGCAGGTCGATCAGCGTCGACTTGCCGGCGCCGTTGGCGCCTGACAGGAGCAGACGGTCGCGCGGGCGGATCTCGAACGTCTGCGGGCCGACGCGCCCCTCGAACGCCAGTCCCGTGGCCCGGACGAGCGGCTCCGAGCCCTCGGGCGGGGCGCCGACCGCCGCGCGGAAGCTGAGCTGGTCCGGCGGCTTGGCGATGCCGTCGCGGTCGAGCAGCGCGAGGCGCGAGCGCAGGTCGCGGATGCGCCGGGCCACGGCCGCCTCGGCGCGCCCGTCGCGCGAGGACTGACCCTTCTTGTCGTTGTCGCGCGCGGCGCGCGGGTGCGCGCCCGTGCGCCGTCCGCCGCTGGCGATCGACAGCTCCAGCTCGGCGCGCTCGAGCTCCTGCTGGCGCCACGCACGCTCCCACTCGAAGCGCGCCCGACGCTTGGCCACGAGGTAGGTGCTGAACCTGCCGCCGAAGCGCGTGACGCCGCCGCGGGCGGGATCGATGTCGACGATGTCGGTGCAGACCGCATCGAGGAACGCGCGGTCGTGGCTCGAGACCACGAGCACCCCGGGCAGTTGGCACAGGTGCCGCTCCACGAAGTCGAGGCCGGCATCGTCGAGGTGGTTGGTCGGTTCGTCCAGCAGCAGCGCCTCGGGCTGGCGCACCAGCAGCGCCGACATCGCGACACGCGCGCGCTCGCCGCCCGAGAGCGTGCCGATCGCGCGCGAGCGCGGGAAGTCGTCCAGGCCGAGGCCACGCATGACGCGCGCGACGCGGTGGTCGGCGTCCCACACGTCGCGCAGCTGCGCGACCTCGAGCGCGTCGCCGTACTCGCGCGCGAGCGCCGCGTCGTCGGGGATGCGCTGCACCAGCGCGGCGAGCTCCTGCACCTCGCGCGCCAGCTCGCGCACCTCGGTCAGCGCGTCCTCGATCACCTCGTGGATGGTCGTCTCCGGCGGCTGGCGCAGGTCCTGCTCCAGCAGCGCCGTGTTCTCGGGCCGTACGACGCGTCCGGAACCGGGGTGGTCGATCCCGGCGAGCACGCGCAGCAGCGTCGACGTGCCCGAGCCGTTGTCACCCACCAGCCCGATGCGCCGCCCGGGCGATGCCGTGAGCGACACGTCGTCGAGCACGGTGCGGTCACCGTACCCGTGCGTGATGTCGGTCGCGACGAGGGCGACGAGGGAACGCCCCGGGGGGCGGGTGATGGAGGAGCGGGTCATGGAGTTCCTACTGCGGGGCGCGACTGCCGCTTCCCGCCCACGTCGTGGTACGTCCGCCTGCGGAGGTTACGTCACGCGGAGGTGGGAGGGGAACGCAGCTGCTCCTACTGACACGATTCGCACTCCTCACCGCTGCGCATCGCCTCGATCGAACACGCGAGCTGCTCGGCGCTGGTCGCGGGCTCCTCGCCCGCTGGAGCGCCCGCCCCGAATCGTCCCGCGGTGACGGAGCTCTTCTCGATGCTCGACGCTCCGAGCGTGCGCAGGTAGTAGGTCGTCTTGAGCCCGACGCGCCACGCCTTGCGGTACATGTGGCTCATGGCCTTCATGTCCGGCCGAGCGAGGAAGAGGTTGAGCGACTGCGACTGGTCGATCCACTTCTGACGGCGCGCCGCTGCGTCGATGAGCCGGTCCGGGTCGATCTGGAACGCGGTCCGGTAGCGCTCGCGGATCTCGACCGGAACCGCCTCGATCTCGGTGAGATCACCGTCGAAGTACTTGAGCTGCGCCGCCAGCTCGTCGTTCCACAGACCCTCCACCTTGAGGTCGCGCACGAGGTACGGGTTGAGCACGGTGAAGTCGCCCGACAGGTTGGACTTGGCGAAGAGGTTGCGGTACATCGGCTCGATGCAGGGCGAGGTGCCGACGATGTTGGAGATCGTGGCCGTGGGCGCGATGGCGAGCACGTTGGAGTTGCGCATCCCCTGCAACGCGATCTTCGTGCGCAACGGCTCCCAGTCCATCCGTCCACCGCGCGGCACCTCCACGTCGATGCCGCGCTCCGCCGCGAGCAGGTCGACCGTGTCGTGCGGCAGGAGCCCGCGGTCCCACTTCGAGCCGGCGTACGTCCGGTACGGCGCGCGCTCGGCGGCGAGGTCGCTCGACGCCTCGTAGGCGTAGTAGGCGATGGCCTCCATCATCTCGTCGTTGAACTCGAGCGCGGCGTCGGATGCGAAGGCTGCGCCCCGCTCGTAGAGCGCGTACTGCAGGCCCATCACGCCGAGGCCGACCGGGCGGTGTCGCTCGTTGGCCGTGCGCGCCGCGACGGTCGGGTAGAAGTTGACGTCGATGACGTTGTCGAGGGCGCGCACCGCGATGCGGATCGTCTCGCGCAGCTTGGGCAGGTCCAGCTCGCCCGTCGGCGTGAGGTGCTGGTCGAGCACCACCGACCCGAGGTTGCAGACGGCCGTCTCCTCGCTGCTCGTGTTGAGCGTGATCTCGGTGCAGAGGTTGGAGCTGTGCACGACGCCGACGTGGTCCTGCGGGGAGCGCACGTTGCAGGGATCCTTGAAGGTGAGCCACGGGTGCCCGGTCTCGAAGAGCATCCGGAGCATGCGCTTCCACAGGTCGATCGCGGGCATGCGCTCGCCGTGCAGCTCCCCCGAGTCGACGAGCGTCTCGTAGTGCTCGTACCGCTGCTCGAACGCCGCGCCGTAGAGGTCGTGGAGGTCGGGCACGTCACAGGAGCGGAAGAGCGTCCACTCCCCGCGCGACTCCATCCGCTTCATGAACAGGTCGGGGATCCAGTTGGCCGTGTTCATGTCGTGCGTGCGCCGGCGCTCGTCGCCGGTGTTGCGGCGGAGGTCGAGGAAGTCGCCGACGTCGTTGTGCCACGTCTCGAGGTAGGCGCAACCGGAACCGGCGCGCTTGCCGCCCTGGTTGACCGCGACGAGCTGGTCGTTGTGGAGCTTGAGGAACGGCACGACGCCCTGGCTCTCGCCGTTGGTGCCGCCGATGTGCGAGCCGGTGCCGCGCACGTTCGTCCACGAGCCACCCAGGCCGCCCGCCCACTTCGAGCACTGGGCGTTATCGGCGATGCCGCGCTGGACGATGCTCTCGAGGGAGTCGTCGATGACGTACAGGTAGCAGCTCGACAGCTGCGAGTGCGGGGTGCCGGCGTTGAAGAGCGTCGGCGTGGACGAGCAGAAGCGACGATCCCGGTAGATCCCGTACAGGTTCAGCACGGCTTTTTCGCGGTCGCCCACCTCAGGCAGGCTGACACCCATCGCGACGCGCATCCAGAACAGCTGCGGCGTCTCGATGCGACGGTGCGCGCTCGCCTCGCGTGCGGTCTTGTCCACGAGCAGGTAGCGGTCGTAGAGCGTCTGCAGGCCGAGGTACTCGAAGTCGAGGTCGGCGGTTGGGTCGATCGCGGCGGCGAGTCGGTCCAGGTCGTAGTCGAGCAGTTCGGGCGCGATCCGGCCGATCTCGACGCCGCGGCGCAGCTGCTGCGCGAAGGCGGAGCGGTGCGCGGCTGCGAGGCCTGCGAGGCCGTCGCGCTCGACGCGCCAGTCCAGGACCTCCTCGTACACGAACGTCAGGAGCAGGCGCCCCGCGAGGCGCGAGTAGTCGGGATCACGTTCGACCAGCGCCTTCGCGTTGAGCACCACGAGGCGCCGCAGGTCGGCGCGGGTGATCCCGTCACCGAGCGAACGGCGAAGTTCCGCCTCGATGGCCGCCTCGTCGAGTTCCAGGTCGAGGCCGATCATCGCGAAGCGGATGCGCGCGCGCAGGTCCGATCCGTCCCAGCGCGTCACGGCGCCGTCCTCCTCGACGAGGTCGATCGACGCGACGGCCGTGGCTGCGTCGGTCGGCGCGGCGGCCCCGGATGCGTCGCGTGCGCGGAGCATCGCCCGTTCGGCGCGGTACACGATGAAGCGCTCGGCGATGCGCATGTGACCGCCGAGCACGAGTTCCTCCTGGACGAGGTCCTGCAGCGTCTCGATCGGGACGTATCCGAGCCCCAGCGATCCCGCGCGCTCGGTGACGCGCTCGGCGATCGCCGTCGCGGGCTCCGGATCGGCGCCGGCCGACAGGAAGGCCGCCCGCACCGCGGCCTCCACCTTCGCGCCGTTCCACGCCACCACCTGGCCGGAGCGCCGCACGACGCGAACGCGGCGCCCGGCCCCTGAGGGATCCACGCTCGGCAGCACGCGGCGCAGGACGAGCGCCTTCGCCACCTCGAGTTCGCCGGCCGCGATCAGCGCAGCCTCGGTGAGCGTCGACAGGTCGTGTTCGCGCATCGTCAGCGGGCACGCCGCGAGCTCGGTTCCGCACAACCGCTCGCACACGTCGAGCGTGATGCGTGCGATCAACGCACGAGCCTCGAGCGTGTCCGCGTCGCGCACGCCTCGAGCGAGCGCGACGGTCGCGATGGCGTCGGCGACCAGCCCCGCGGGAACCCGGGGCGCGAAGTCGCGCTCGTGCCCGAGCTCGTCCACCACGGTCGTGCCCCAGGCCCGTGAACCGATCGCCGCCAAGGCCGCGTCGGTGTCGATCCTCGGCCGGTGGACGGCGGCGTCACGGCTGGCGGCGCGCTTGAGTTCGAGGTCGCGAAGGATGGAGTCGATGTCGAGCGTGGTGTGCATGGTTCCCTCCCCGGGAAATGCGGCGGTCGGCGTTGTGGTCAGCAGTGCGGGTGCGTCGAGCGTGCGGTGTCAGAGCTCGTCGTCGGAGACGAGCGCGAGGGCGGACGCCTTCTGGTACTCGGTGACGCGACCCTCGAAGAAGTTCTGTTCCTTGCCGATGTCCATCAGCTCGGCGAGCCACGGCAGCGGGTTCTCCACGCCGGGCGAGAGTGGTTCGAGCCCGACACCCTCGAGACGGCGATCGGCGATGTAGTCGATGTAGGTGTCGAACTCCGCGCGGGAGAGGCCCACGCCATCGATCGGCAGCACGTCCGCGATGAACCGCTTCTCGAGGTCCACCGCCTCGCGCATCAGCGCCCGGAGCTCCGAGCGGAGCTCCTCGGTCCACACGTCGGGGTTCTCGGCGGCCAGCTCGAGCAGCAGCCGGCGCAGCAGCTCGATGTGGTTGCTCTCGTCCCGCAGCGTGTAGCGGAACATCGTGCCGATGCCCGTGAGCTTCCCTTGCCGGTACAGCGACAGGATCGTCCCGAACAGCCCGTAGAACTGCGTGCCCTCCATGCACTGGCCGAAGACGAACAGGTTCTTGGCGAACAGCGCGACGTTCTCCGGCACGGTGAGGTCGAGGTCGCGCCGCAGTCCGCTCGACAGGCGCGTGACGAATTCGTTCTTCGCCACGATCGAGGGGATGTCCTCGAACATCGCCTCGCACTCGTGCGGATTCAGGCCGAGCGAGGAGATCATGTAGAGCAGCGAGTCGGCGTGGATGTTCTCCTCGTGCGCATGGCGTCCCAGCACGAGCTTCAGCTCCGACGCCGTCACCAGCTCGCGGATCACCGTGAGGATGTTGTCGCCGACGATGCCCTCGGCCGCCGAGAAGTACCCGACACCCATCTTCACGATCCAGCGGTCGAGGTCGCTGAGCGCATCGGTCGAGCGCCACTGTTCGACGTCGCGCTGCATCGGGACGTCCTCGGGCTCCCAGTGGTTGGCCTTCATCTTCCCGTAGAGCTCGTACGCCCATGCGTACTTGAGCGGGAGCAGGTTGAAGGCGAGGGTCTCGCGCCCTGCTACGACCCGCTTGCCGGCGAGCGCCTCCTGCGCCTTGCCCTCGTCCAGCACGAAGCTCCGCGGACCGATCGTGTACGTGCGCTGCATCTCAACCTCCGACGTGCGGTCGGAGGGACCAGCGAACCACCACGACCCACGACGGGTCGATCAGGCGCACGGGTGTCCTTCGACCGAGGACAGTACCTGCACCACGAAGCGGTCGACCGGACTCGTCACGAGCTCACGCTCGTCACATCACCGTTGCGGGACAGCGCCGGGTTCTCACCGGACTTCGCCGAACTCCGTGACCTCGCCAAGCGAGGACCCAGAACGCTATACCTAGCGCCGGACGCACCCGCTCACCACTAGGCGGTGCTGACATGCGCTGCGGGCCTGCTAGACGTTCGGGATGGCGGTGTAGGTCACGGAGGCGTTGTAGACGCCCGCCTGCTGGTTCGCCGCGACGTTGGCCCGGTACGACGTGACGATCGAGTCGGTCGCGGCGGAGTAGGAGTTGCGCCGGTGCAGCACCGCCGGCGTGTTCAGCTGCAGCCCGACGTAGCGCAGGTTCGTGAAGTCGGTCCTGGTCGACCCGGCGCCCCAGGCGGCGGTGTCCTTGCCGCCGGACGCCGACAGCACGGTGAGGCCGAACGCGCCGCTCACGCCCGGCGCCCATGTGGTCGGCAACGCCGGCGCGCCACTCCAGCGCGGCAGCACCGCTGCGCCCGGCCCGTCCATCCCCCACGCGTCGTCCGGCCCCGTGGCGGTCAACGTGTAGCCGTTGCGGTCGTTGGTCCACACGTCGACCGAGCTGGTCGCCGTCACGTCGACACCGGGCTGCGCGACCGGCGTCAGGGTGGCCGCGGCACCCGTCGTGACGGAGACGGTGAGTCCGCTCTGGGTGCCGAACAGGTCCCACGTGCTCCACCCGGACCAGATGCTCGTCGTCGATCGCAGCTTGCCGCGCGCGTAGTAGCGGGCGCCATCGCGCACGAGCGGTGGGCCGGCGTACGGGGCGTCGGCGCACCGCGCCAGGTTGGCACAGGACGACATCGCGATGCCCGCGTCGGTGGGATCGCTGTCCCACACGGCAGCGCCGTGCGGCAGGCGGGTGCGGACCGCGCCTCGCAGCTCGGCGGCGCTCCGCGGGACGGACGAGATCCGGACGTCGTCCACGCGGCCGTCGACGAACTCCGTCAAGGTCGACGTGCCACCCACGGAAACGGCGGTCGCCGGGTTGTCCACGTTTCCGGAGAACGTGCCCGTGGCCTCGAGCGCGCCGTCGACGTAGACGCTCTGCACCTTGCCAGGGTCGGCGGGTGCGGAGTTCACGGCGTACGCGAGGTGGTGCCAGCGTCCGTCGTTGAGGTTGGTGGTTCCCACGAGCGCGGCGGGCAGGGAGACGCCCGCGCCCCCCGTGGAGACGTCGCCCGTGACGACCCCGACTCCCGCGGCGGTGCGCCGCACGCCGAGGCGGAAGTTCGTGTCGTCGGCGGCGAGCTGCTTGCCGACCACGAGGTTGTCGCCGCCGACCGGGCCCGTGAGCCCGTCCAGCCGGATCCACGCCTCCACCGTGAAGCTGTCCAGGTCGAGCGCTGCGCTCGCGGCCGGGGCGAGCGCGACGTCGTCGCCGTCCACGTCCACGGATTGCCCGAAGCCCGGCTGCACCGCGGATGCGTCCCACGAGCTGTCGTTGGGTGCCCCCGCCCCGGCGAGCACTCCGCCACCGCCTCCGGCCAGGTCGGCGCCGGTGCCGTCCAGTGGCCACAGTGCGACGACGGTCGAATCCACCGGCGTGGTCACGACCTGGAAGCGTTGGCGGTCGGCGGCGAGGCCGGAGTTGTTCAGCCACGAGAAGTGCGGCGTGTCCACGAGGATGCTCGTGTTCTGGGGCACGCCGGCGCCCGACGCGTTGGTGTCGTGCGAGAGCATCGTGGTCGGTGCCGGACATCCACCCGAGAAGGTCCATCCGGTGTTGCCACCGAGGTTGCCCGAGGTCGTCGCGGTGCGACCGGGCGCTGCCGTGGAGTCGCGCAGCGTCGCGTACTGCACGGCTGACGTGCCGATGTTGGCGGTCCACGCGCTGCCACCGGTGGTCGCCTCGAGGGTGACGGGAGAGCCGCAGCTGCCACCGTTCGCGGTGAGCGTGCCGGTCACGGTGGTGGTCATGCCGCTCGTGAACCGCAGGGTCTCGTTCGGGGTCGTCGAGGCGAGGTTCGAGAAGGTCGCCGGAGTGCTCGTGGAGATGCTCGAGATCCTGCTCGCGTCGTCGAACGTCACCGTGCCCCCGGAGGGGGTGAACGTCCCCTGGTCGACGAGGTCGTCGCCGATCGTGAAGGGCGTCGCAGGCGCCGCCGCGGCCGCCAACACGCCGTTGCTGGTCACCAGCACGCTCCCGTCGACGTCGATCGATTCGTTCACCGGTCCGTTGGCGAGCGTGGTGGTCGCCGAATCCGTGGCGCGTCCCACCTGCAGGGTGCCGCGCACCCGCACGGTTCCCGCGGAGGCGGCGTGGTAGGTGATCGCCTGCGGCGACGCGGACGAGTTCGAGAGCACGAGGTCGTTGTAGATGTGGTTTCCCGCCCCCTCCGGGCCGGTCGTGACGGGGCCCGACACACGCTGCTCGATGGTGCCGCCCGTCATGTCGATCGAACCGAAGTCGAGGATGTCGGCGGTCACCAGGATGCTGCTGGTGCCCGTGAGCAGCTGCCCCAGCTCGACATCCAGCTCGCCCACGTTGCTGATGCCGCCGAGCAGGTTCAGCTGGGGGCTGAAGGTAGCGGTGTTCACCACGGCGGCGTTGGCGCCGGTGGAACTGAGCTCCAGTCCACCCTCGACGGTGAAGGTGCGACCCGGGGCCTCGCCCAACGTGATCGAAGGATTGCTCCCCGTCGGCTCGATGACCAGGTTCGGGTACGTCGTCGCCTGGACGTAGTAGGGCGCGTTGGACCTGAGCTGGAACTCGCCGTTTCCCCCGTCCGTCTGGATCGCTCCCCCGGGGCTGACACAGACCGGCATCTGCACGTCGGGACCCGCGCTGCAGTTCGTGTTGGTGCCACCGCTGTTGAGGATGACCAGCTGCGAACTCGTGGTCAGGTGATAGGTGCCGCGGATGTCCAGGGCACCGACCTCCACGCTGCCCTCGGGCTGGAAGGTGTCACCCGCCTCGACCTGCAGCTCCGGGTCGTTCGGGCCGTCGACGTAGTTCGTGAACTCGGTGACGCCGATCGGGATGCTCGCGTCGGCCTCGCTCTCGTACATGGCCATCAGCGAGCTGGTCATCGGCGAGGCGGTCTCGCTCCGCAGGCGCGCGATCTCGTTCGTGACGTCGAGGCCGGCCAGGTTCGAGACCGCCGCGGGCGCGAGCGTGTACGTGACCCCGGGGCGGGCGGTGCCCACGTCCATGAACACGGCGATCAGGAGGCCCGGATCGGGCACCGGGGTGAAGGTGTAGGCACCCGTCGCCGCCGAGCACGTGGTGGTGCGCTTGCCGTATCCGTTCACGCTCATCGCGATGTTCGGGGTCACGCCGTCGCAGCCGGACCAGATCGCCCCGGCTTCGTTCTCGTACGCCGTGCCGGCGACGGTCACCGTCCCGCACGACCCCGAGATGGTCCAGTTGAGGTTGTTCCCGCCGTTGGTGGAATTCGTGGCGGCCCGGGCCACCACAGCCTCGCTGTCGATGACGTCGGCGAACTGCACGCTGGCGGTGCCGGTGACGTTCAGCTTGAACCGGGTCCCCTCGACGTTCGATGCGAGGCCGACACGGGTTCCGCACGCGCCACCGTTCAGCGTCAGGTTGCTGACGTTCGTCTGGTACGCCGGATCGAAGCGCAGGACCTTCGCCGGAGTGGTCGCGACCAGGTTGAAGAAGGTGACGGTCGCCCCGAGCGTGATCCGGGTGACCTTGTCGGCGGAATCGAACGTGACCGTGCCGGTGTTCGGCGTGAAGACGGAGCCGACGTCGGTGTCGAAGTCCTTGCCCACGGTGAATACCGCGGTCGAGGATGCGAGGAACGTGCCCATCGGCTGCAGGTCGAAGAACGTGTCGACGTCCAGCACACGGTCGTTCGTCTCCAGGTCGACCGTCGTCCGGCCGGCGTCGCCCGACCTTCCGACGTAGATGGTGTCGAGAACCTTGATCGGCCCGGTGCCGCCTGCAGCGGCGCGCACCGTCGCCGTGGCGGCCCCGCTGTTGGCCAGCGTGATGGTCTGGAACTGCCAGGTCGCGCTGCCGGCGGTGCTGCCGAACTGCACCGTCGACCCACTTCCCGCTGCGAGCACGACGTCCGACCCGTCGTCGCTGAAGACCGCACCGCCGCCGGTGAAGTTGCCGCGCACCTCGACATCGGAGTCCGTGCTCGGGGCGAAGGTCGCCGAGGCGTTGACGGTCGTTGTACCGGTCACCGTGACCGTCCCGTACTTCACCGACGCGGTCATCGCCGCACCACCCGTGCCGATGTCGAGCGTGCCGATCGTCACCGCGTCGGCGGAACCGTTCGTCATCGAGTACGTGGGGGCGCCCGACGCAGGCCGCAGCTGCAGCGTGTTGAACGTCACCGTGTCCGGGAAGATCGTGCTGCTGACGGTCGAGTACACCACGGTCGCCGGGGCCGTGAACGTGCCTGAACCGCCCATGCACAGGGACCGCATGGTGCTCGTGGAGGTGGTGGTGCAGCCGGATCCGCCGCCGCCCGTCATCGTCAGGGTCTCCGCGCCACCGAGGTAGGTGCCCTCGACCCGGACCGTGCCCGCCGTGGTGTTGGCGCCGGGCGCATAGGTGTCCCCGGCGTTGACGTGCAGCCTGGTGCTGCCGCCCACGACCGTCAGGACGTTGCCGGCGGCCACCGTCAACGGGACGTCGGCGTCGTTGAGGCTGTCCCACAGGCCGAGGTCGGCATTCGAGATGGGGTTCGCGTTCTCGGAACCGATGACCACGGAGGAGCGGATCAGCTGCAGCCCCGTGATGTTCGTCGTCGTGTCGAGGTTCCTGGTGTAGGTGGCCGCCCTGGTGGCGTGCCCGTCGAACCAGACCGTGAGGACCTGGTTCGCGGCGCTCGGCGTGACCCCGCTGAAGCTGAATGCGCCGGTTGCCGTGGCGCACGTGGTGGTGCCGACCAGCGCACCGTTCACGGCGAGGCCGATGCGGTTCGTCGCACCGTCGCACCCGGTCCAGACCGTCGTGGTGCTCCCGTCGTTGTACGCCGTCCCGCTGACCGTGATGGCCTGTGCGGCAGCCGGCACCGCCAGCAACGCCATGACTGCCGCGACGACCGACAGCGCGCGCCGACGCGCGCGACGGGTGCGCGTACGAGGCGTGCGGGGAGGGCGAGCACGGGGCATTCCCGCTCTGCATCGGCCCGGAGGGCCGATACATCAAGGTGATTCGGCGACCTTTGACGCGGCAGACGATTGCCGTGGGGCCCGTCGGCACACCGTCGACCAAGCGACCCGAAAACGGCGCGATCTGTTGAAATCGCTTCGCGCGGATCGACCCCCGGGCACCCGTCGATCGCGACGACGAAGGTCGCCTTCAGGCCGTGATCAGCTCGTCCCACCGCTCGACGATGAGCGCGGCACCTGCATCGCGGAGTTCGGCCGCTCGTCGAGGGCGTTCGTCCGCGGGCACGAACGCGAGGTTCCCCGCAACGGGCACGCCCGCCGCAACGGCGGAACGCACGCCCACGACGGAGTCCTCGACAGCCAGGGATCCGGCCGGCGAGACGCCCATCTGCTCCGTGGCGTGCACGTAGATCGCGGGATCCGGCTTGCTCGCGGGGTGGGACAGGGAATCCTCGGCGCTGTACCGGCGCTCGGGCGGGAACAGGTCGGCCAACCCGGTCGCCTCCAGGCAGGCGTCGAGCCGGACGCTCGCGCTCGAGCTGACGAGCGCGAGCGGGGCCCGATGGGCCAGGGCCTCGAGCGCCTGTCGCACGTCCGGGTCCGGGCGCAGCGTCTCGGCGAGGTGCGCGGTGACCACGCGCTGCTCCTCGGCGATCCAGTGCTCCATGCCTGCTTCCGGCTGGCGCTGCGCGATGCTGGCGAGTTCTGCCGCGATCGACCGGAAGTTGCGGCCCGTCGCGACGCTGCGCAGGTACTCACCCGTGAACGTCCGCTCGAACCCGATGGCGGCACAGAAGCGATTCACCACCGCCGCCGATGCCGAGAACGCCGGCTGTTCGGATGGGAAGAGGTTCCCGTCGGCATCGCACAGCACGGCTTCCACGCCGGTCACGCCGCCGCTCCGACGGCGGGGCCGACCGATTCGGCGAGGACGGCGCGGACCCCACGCTCGCGCAGGGCTCGCATCGCGGCATCGAGCCTGGTGACCAGGTCGGTGTCGTCGAGCAGGTCCCCGAAGATGCCGCGTATGGCGAGCACGGGACGCGGCGAGTACCCGTCCAGCCGAGCCCGCCTCGTGAGCTCGTCCGCGTGCGCATCCACGACGTCGATCTCCATGCCCGCGGCCTCCGGGCCGCCGAGGTACGTCAGCCAGCCGGCGAGGGCGAGCGTCAACAGTGGCGCCTCGTGCCCTGCGCGCCGCGCCGCGCGCAGCGACGGAAGCAGGTACGCGGGCATCTTCGTCGACCCACGGCGGCACAGGCGGCTGAGCGGGTCGGCGATCGCCGGGTTTGCGAACCGCTCCAGGAGCTGCTCACGGTACGACGCAAGGTCGAGGCCCCGCGCCTCCGGCAGCTGGGGCACGATCTCCTCGGCCATCATCGCGTCGAGGAACCGGCGCATGGACGGGTCCTGCATCGCATCGGCGGTGGTCCGGTAGCCGGCGAGTGTCCCGAGGTAGCCGACGGCGCAGTGCGAGCCGTTGAGCATCCTGGTCTTGGCGACCTTGTACGGCCGCACGTCGTCGACGAACTGCACGCCCACGCGGTCGAGGGGCGGGCGTCCGTTGCAGAAGTGGTCCTCGATGATCCACTGGCGGAACGGCTCCGTCACGAGGGGATGGTCCGCAGTGGTCGAGGGCGTGATGCGATCGACCACGCTCGCGGGGAATGCGACGTTGGCGTCGATCCAGCGGGCGAGGCCGGGGTCGCGCAGGTGCGCATAGGCACAGAGCGCGATGTGCGCCGCTGCCGCACTGTCCTGCATGTTGTCGCACGAGAGCACGGTGAATGGTGCCGTGCCGGCTCGCCGGCGGCGGTCGAGCGCTTCCGCGAGGTAGCCGAACGTGCTGTTCGGTCGGGTCGGCTCGGCCAGGTCCGCGACGATCTCGTCGGCCGTCGCGTCGAAGCGTCGGCTGTCCTCATCGACGTGGTACGCGGTCCCGGTGATGGTCAACGTCACGAGCCGGGTGGTCGGGCTGCAGAGCGCGTCGAGCACCGCGTCGCGCTCGTCGGGGGCGAACAGGCACCGCGTCATGACGCCGACCGGGCGCTCCTCCTCGTGGTCGGGGCCGCACTCGACCACGGTGTACAGGTAGTCGTTGGGCTCCAATGCCCGCGCCGTCTCGGGGCTCCGCAGGCAGACGCCGACCGTGCCCCACCCGGTGGCTCCGGTGGCGGCGAGGTCGTCGAGGTAGACGGCCTGGTGTGCGCGGTGGAATCCGCCCACCCCGATGTGCACGATCGAGGGCACGAGAGCGGAGCGATCGTAGCGAGGGGCGGGGGCGGGGCGGTCGGGAAACGGGGGCTGGTCGGAAAACGGCATGTCGCCAAACTGCCTCCCACCGACGGCAGGAAACCGCCCGCCCACCGGATACCTCGTAAATCTAGGTATACAGGTCGGCCAGCAGCACCCGCAGGGATTCCCACACCTCGGGGGCCGAGGCGAGCACGTCCCCGGACGCGGGCCAGGCGCCACCGCTCGGACCGTGGAGGTCGCCCACGCACGCCCCCGACTCGGAGGCGATGAGCAGGCCGGCGGCGCCGTCCCATTCCTGGAGGCCCGGACCCCAGTACGCCTCCGCCCGGCCCGTCGCCACCTGGGCCAGCGCGACCGCGGCGCTGCCACCTCGGCGGACGTCGCGCACACGGCCGACCAGGGCGTCCACCATGCTTCCGGCGAGCGGGCGTTGGTCCGGGCGTCCGACGTTGACCTCGACCAGGGCGCGCGAGAGGTCGGCGAGCCGCGTGCACCGGCAGCTTCGACCGTCCGATGTCGTGCCGCCGCCGAGCACCGCCTCGGTCATCCGGCCGATGACCGGCTCGATCACCACGCCGGTCACGATCACGTCGTCGACGACGCGGATCGCTGCGACGCTCACGGCCCAGTCGGGGCGCCCGTAGAGGTAGTTGGTCGTGCCGTCGATGGGATCGATGGACCACCGGTACTCACCGACGCCCGCATCTCCTCCGCCCTCCTCGCCGAAGATCGCATCGGCTGGACGCAGCCGCCGCAGCACCGCGCGCGCGGCCGCTTCGGCGTCCCGGTCGGCCTGGCTGACGAGGTCATCGGAGGCGGCCTTCTCCTCGACGTCCAGCGCGGCGGGCTCGGCCTGCCACGCCAGGGCCACGGCTGCCGCCGCGCTCGCGGCCTCCCGCGTCACGTCCAACAGTTCGCGGAGGTCCGTCACGTGACTGCCCGCACCGCGTCGACGGCGCCCGTGCGCCGGTCACGACGCGCGCGCATGACCCGCAGCGGATGACCCAGCGTGGCGAGCGACTGGGCGGAGAACCAGGCGTGGGCAGCGCCGACCGCGACCCACGGCACGGCGGCGAGGACGGCCCGCGGTGAGCCGAGCGCGTTGAAGGACGCCGCGAGCGCTGCGGCAGACAGGGCGACGAGCAGCGGCCTCCGGGCGCCGGCGAGGGCGACGACGGCCGCCAGCACCCCGCCGAGCATTGCGGCGACGCCGAGCCCAAGGCCAACCTCGCGTCCGACCAGCAGGCGACCGGCCACAGCGGCGCTTGCGCCGGAGACCACGAGCGCCAGGTTCCAGGGTGCGCCGAGGCTGGTCCGTCGCAGGAGCGGCTGCCACCTGTCCAGACCTCCCTGTGCGGACGCCACCTCCTCCGGCAGCCAGCGCGCGAGGGCGAGGGTGTGTTCGCGCGCCTGGTCGGCGCTGGCGCTCCAGCGCACGCGAGCGCCTTCGAGCCGCGCGAAGGCCAGTGACTCCAGCGACCATCGGCCCGTGACGAACGCCACGCCGAAGGCCCACGAGGCGATGATGCACGCCGCGAGCAGCCCCGGCCGATCACCGAGCTCGAGCGCGAACGCCAAGCCACCGACCGCTCGCACGGCATATCCACCACCGACCACGAGCCACACGCCCACGATGGCCGGCGTCATTTCGGGAATGCCCGCCCCATCGCGCCCCGTCGCCAGGCTCCGCACGACTTCGTACGCACCGGCGATCGAGAACACCGCGAGCGCGAGCACGAACACGGGCGTGGCGAGCTGCAGCGAGCCCACCGACACGGCGACGGTCGCCGCCAGGCCGAGCCGCAGCGCGATCATCGCCCAGCTCGCAGCGATGTTCCGCGGCCCGTGCTCGATCGGACCGGGAAGTCGCCCGCGCTTCGCCGCATCGGGGTGCCGTTGGTCGGCAGCGAAGCCGCGGATGTCATTCCACTGGTACCGGGCCTGGTAGATGAGCAGCTCGAGCAGCGCCCACGCCACGGCGGCCCGAACGAGCACCTGCGAATCGACCCCCCGATGCAACGCCACACCCAGGCCGAACCCGAGCGGGAAGATCCACCACTTGATCGCGTCCCCGGGGCGGGGGAGCACGAGATATGCGCCAAGGCTGCGTGCCACGCTCCTCCTGGATCGGTCCTTGCCCCACGGTCGCCATTCAGCGAGCGCGTAAACAGGGCGGGAGGTCGGTGAGCAC
The DNA here is from genome assembly GCA_025964465.1 of Thermoleophilia bacterium. GTDB lineage: Bacteria > Actinomycetota > Thermoleophilia > Gaiellales > SKUG01 > JAGQUL01. The sequence continues at coordinate 8,502 of JAOPYS010000030.1, read as the reverse complement.
AAGAAAACCCGCCGTTTCCAGCGGGTTTTCGTAGAGCCCTCTATCGGATTTGAACCGATGACCCCTTCCTTACCATCTCGGGCAAGGTCATGACACGGCGTCGTAAGTGGATCGGTCCAGTACCTCCTGGAGCCAAGATCTAGAAACCAACTGACGTCTTGTGCGGTTTAGGGAGCTTCTGGTCCGCCGGCCTTGGTGGCGTGGCGGTGGCACTGGCGGCACCGACGTTCTTTTCGCCTGTGGCGCGAAGGACCCACGGATCGCCGCGTTGGCCGGCCACGTGTCCAGTCCGTCGCTCCCGCCACTCTCGAAGACGACCGTTCTGGCGAGTGAGATATCAGCCCTGCGCACATGCAATCGGGAATCATCGGGCAGATCGACCACATGGGCCAAATCATCTCGCCGCACAAATGACCGCATTTGGGGGCCATCGATACGTCGTCGGCACCGTCGACCTTGCGCGAAGCCAAGTCCGCCTTGCCTGTGCTTGCGGCATTTCGGCCGAAGCCAAGAGCGTTGACGCTGCGGCATCGGTGCTCAAACAAAAGCAGTGCTCCGCCCAGCCCCTGGTGTCGCCGTCTTACCAAGCGCAGACGTCGGGAGCTGGCGAAGACATCTCCGACTTCGACGACCTCCACGACGTGCTCGCTGGAGGCGGGAGTGGGGGCCGGAGGGGCTTGCCCATAGAAACCCATGAGCGCGGGACCGAGGCCGAGATGCTCAAAGCAAAGGCGAATCGTGCCCGCGGGAGAGGAAATCGCTAACGCCAGAAATGATGCGGGGAAGGCTAACTCCCAGTTGGGAGTCGCCCGCGACCCGCTGGGCACGTCCGTGGGCGGGTCCGACTCGTGACGCCCGCTGGCCTTACCCCCGAGACCGAGAAAGCCGTTCTCGACTCGTACTCCGGCTACGTTGCCCCTGGTCACGGTGCCGTCTCTGAAGCGTTGATGACCGCACTTCGGCATCCGAGCCACCCGTCAGTGGGACACGCGATCATTCGCAGGGTGGTGGGTGAGATGTTCACGACGCTGGAATCCTTCGGTACGTGGCTACATGCGCTTCGTTACCGCGGCGCCGCGCCCCCCGGGTTGCTCGACGCTCTCATGCGCTGTCGGACTGGCCAAGCGGCCGATGCGTTGGATGCCTTCGTAGCTTGTGAGGATCCGCTCGCCTTCCTAAATCTCCCAGACCCCGGGGATTTCCTCGGGAGGATGGATGCTCACCTCACTCATCACGGGCTGGTGGCGGACGACGTCACGGAGGGGGTGGACGAAATCCGTTCGTGGTCGAGTGACGTCTTGGCGATTCGCAACATGAACGACGGCAGGATGCTTGCGTTTTACAACAAAGGGCGGCACGGTCTCCCGTTCGCCCTTATTGATGGCAACAGCCCATGGGACATGCTGTTGGCAGACACACAGGCCGAGGGTGGCCTACGGAGCTATACCTTCAGCCTGCCGCTCCTACAGACCATCGACCACAACACCCGAGTTCTAGGAAATCGGGTCGGATCGCTAGCTAGCTACGCCATGCTGCTGAGGGACTTGGGTTTGCTCTATTAGCGCAGGACGACGAGGTAGGAAACGCCGGCTCAACGTTGGGATTCCGTCGCAGTTCATCGGCGCCCCGAGCTATACCAGACCGCATTACTGGGTCCTGAACGACGCCCCCGTATTCAGTTGCTCAAGCACCATCTATTCCAAGTTGCTGGGGCGAACCCGGCGTGGCCGTTGCAGGTGGCCGATGCTCTATAGGTGCCGGCGTGGGCAGGCGGTCAGAGGTGATTACCGGTCCCGCGATAATTCGTCGCAGAAGGCCGGTCTGCTGGTCGTGCAATGTCTCGAGGCGCGCGAGCTTTCGCAATAGGAGGAGCAACTCGTCGTTCCAAGAGTCTTGCCACGTGGTCGGACGAATCGCATCGAGCTCACTGCTGCGCCGGCCTCGGCCCTCTACGGTGCGGTGCTCGATCCAGCGCTGAATAACCGGCCAACCGCTCACCGCGAAACGCCACATATGGTCTGTGACACCCGATACGCAACCAGTGCCGATGGTCAGCGCGTGGGAGGCCGCGTCGAATTGGACGTCCCGGATGGATGGGAGCGCTTCCACCGCCTCGGCCCACTGGATAGTCCCGTCGTGCTCCCCTGGCCCACTCACGTGCAGCTCTTGGAATAGGACGCCGAGGCGCACAGCTTCTGCCCACAACCCCGGGTCTGCGGTTAGGGGTATTCGGAGGTCGGGCTCTCCGTCGCGTAGCTGGGTCGCGAAGGTCGATTGATAGGAGGGGCCAGACAACACCGCTGTGACGTACGCGAACACGTCGGCTGGGCTAGGGTCGTTCGCCTCAGCCGCGCCTTGTCGCATCCCGTCCCCGATGGCGCTTACGAGGCCCCTTGTGACGTTTGGCAGGTTACCTTCGGCGTCTCGATAGAGCGCGAATACACGTCCGCCGGCTGACCCCTTGAAACAGTTGTGGTCAGGCAACGCTCGAGTGGGCCAGGCAGCGGGGCCAGCGCCGATAGCAAGCCGGATAGACGGGCACACTAAAAAGAGCTGTCCGGGGCCCCGCGAGGCCCAAAGCGAAGGGCTTTCCGTCTTTGCTAAGCGGCGATCTTCTAGGATCCATTGCTCGTCGAACGGTTTCCACGCGTAACGTGCCGTCGGAGGCGCTTCTCGATCCGGAGGCTCGTCGACCAAACGCGGCAGCGCGCCTACACGAGTTGTGACCTTTCGCCCCGCACTTGGATCGGGGAATAACTCGCTTCTTCGGACTGGCGAGCGATCGGCTAAGAACGCCCGCCAGCGTCGAGTAAGTGTTTCTTGGTCTGGTGCCACCGGCCACGCACGGTCAAGTTTGCAGCCTGGCTGCGCCCACGGAAGAAGGTCGCCTATAGTGGGCATGGAAGCCCATTCGAGGTCCTCGCTCGCGGGCACGAAGGGCGCGCCGTCCGTGGCTTGGTCGTTGATGACCCATCTGTCGCTGGCCGGCGTCGGTGGAGTAATGGTCGACAGCTCCTCGAGCTTCTCCGCCGTCGATCCACGCACCCGGCGATAGTGCACAACCGCGGGCGATTGTGGCGCGGCGCGACCCCGGCGGAAAAGGACGCAGATGGCCACCGGGGTCTCGATCGCGAACACATTCTCCTCCGGTTCGCCAGCGCGGTTATCGCCTCCGAGGTCGAGCACCCAGATCTCGTCGGCCACTTGGCTCGCAAGATCGCGTAAGCCGACAAAGCCGGGCCCTGATAGCCACGAGCTCGCCGTAACGAATCCGACAACTGCCGGTCCGTCTCCGTGATGCTCGAACGCCTTCCAGATGGCCCAGCGCCAGAAGAACGTATAGAGGTTGTAGAGGCTGGCAACTGCAGCGAAGCCGGCTCGACCCTGTGTAGCCGCAACGACATCCTCGAAGAGAGGCTCGGTTGGCCGATGGGATTCGCCAGCGTCCTCGAGCTTTCCGGACGTCACCCAACCGCCAGCGGCACGCGGCACGCGGTCGTAGGGAGGATTTCCCACGATCGCGACGACTTGCTGCTCGCGCTTAATGGTGCGAGCTCGCCGGCGCTCGCTCGCTAGCACCGCTGCCGCCCCGAACAACGCGCCCTGCGCGCCCCCTTCGTCCCGCCGCGGCGAGTCCAACGTGTCCGCAAGCAAGATATGCGCACCCTCTGCAGGCAACGGAGCGCCGAGCTGGCGCAGACGTTCACCCACTCGGAGGTGAGCCACCGCGAAGGGACCAGGCAGGATCTCGAAGCCGAATAGGCGATCCGCGAGGCCCGTAGCGACTTGCTTCGGACCAGCCGGCCCCCGCAGGTCGAGAGCCCGTTCCGCTGCTGCGTCGAGCACCGCAAGAGGGAACGTTCCTGTACCGACCGCCGGGTCCAATGTCACTACAGACTGGTCACCGAAACCGAGTGGAAGCCCGAATTCGCGGGTCAGCACAGTCTCGACCAGCCGTGTGACCGCTGTCACGACAGGGATTGGGGTGTAGTACACGCCCGCGGCAGCGCGTGCAACTGGGTCGTACGCGGCTAGGAACTCCTCGTAGAACCACAGCCACGCATCGCCACGTGGATCCCTTCGGCTGGAGATCGCTACTGGGTCCGCGGCGCCCATTAGCCGTTCTAGTCCCCCAGTCTCAGATCGCAAAAGCTCGCGGAGACCATCGATCTCTATAAGAGGCCTGAGCGTCGCAGCGAGAACCCGGTGGGAGCCAGCTAGGGCGGCGTGGGCCTCCTCAAGGGATACAACGCCGTCGCCGTCTGTGTCGGCATCACCCTTGCCATCGAGCGTGGCGATGACCAATCCGTAGGTGATGACTTGCGCAACCGCGTCGGCGAACTGTTGTGTTGTGATGTCCTCGCGAATCAGCTCGGTCCACACTCGGTAAGCCCGCGTGAGGGCGGGGACCTCGTCGCGTAGACCAGTATCGATCCGCTCACGCAGATTCCGAGCAAGCGGGGCTAAGCGCCTTGCCAGATCGGGCGCCGAGCGGATCGGCCTTGGTCGTGATCCCGCGAATTCGCGTAGCAGCTCAGCGAACGCGTTTAGATCGGCGGCTTCCTCGTACGGGAGAGTTACCAGAGCTCCGGATGGCTCGCCCGATCGAAACAAGCGAGCATGAGTGCCATCGCTGAGGATCAGATTGTCCAACTCTGCCAAGCGAGCCCACTGCCTGGCATTGCGGCCCGTCCATTGTTGAGGATCAACACCAGTTCCCGGGGCTTTCAGCTCGATCCAACCCGCAAATCGACCCCCTTCGAGCACGCCGAAATCAGGGCGCACGCCGGCCAACTGTGTCTCGCGTAGAAGGTGCCACTCCCCCTGCGAGGATTCGAGCGCCACTCCCCGGACCAGGTTGCTGATCGGAGCCGTCAGCTGCGCTTCCGCCTCCGCGCTTACCGGCGCCGCGCGAGAGGCTTGCAGGTCAAGAAAGTACTGCTGCGACAAGTCCTCAAGAGACACGGCCCACCCAAATCCCCTCGCATCACCATGAGCGTCGAACCTAACCGACCCGAGGGCTGCGCGACGGACGGGGACGCGACGCTGCGTCGCACGTCACATGCTTAACTAGGCCGTCGGTCGAGCGCGCGGGCCTCGCTGCTGCGGCAGTGAGCAGCCGTGGATCGATGGTCACTGCGGCCGGGTCTACGTCGCGGACCTCCACTAGGCAGGCACACCGTTTCCGCAACTCATGCGGGAACCTTCTCTGAGCCCAAGACGAGGGCCGGGCGCCGCAGGGTCACCTTGGATCGCCACACGGTCACCGTCATGCGAGCCCACCGCGACCGCCAATCGGAGCAGCGGTTGTCTGTGGGCGCGCTGTGGAAGGACCACGACCTTGTGTTCGCCGGTGACGACGGGGCGCCGCTTCTCCCTCGCTCTGTCAGCGCCGCGTTCCGCAAGGACGTGACGCGATGCGAGATGCCGAGGATCACGGTCCACGGGATGCGCCACACCCAAGCGACCATGATGATGGGGCTCGCCTCGCCCAAGGTCGTGCAGGAGCGCCTAGGGCACGCCAACGTATCGATCACCTTGGGAACGTACAGCCACGTGCAGCCTGGCATGCAGCGCGAAGCCGTCGACAAGCTGAGTGAGTTGATGGGCCGCGCCGATGCGTCGGCAACCTAGTCGGTGATGCCCCGGTGACAACGCCGGTGGCATATGGGTGGCACAGCGCGTTTTCGAGCGGACGGCGCCCTGCTGCCAGAACGAGAAAATCCCCGCCTGAGCAGGGATTCTCTGAGAGCCCTCTATCGGATTTGAACCGATGACCCCTTCCTTACCATGGAAGTGCTCTACCACTGAGCTAAGAGGGCAGGTGCGCCGGGACGACTGCACGAAGCGAACCTTCGCGGCGCAGGGGCCAGTCTAGCGGAGCACGTGGGCGGGCGCCAGAGGGGGTCAGCGACGCGAGTAGGCGATCGCCCCGGCCCCACCGGCGGCGGCAGTGACGCCGCCCGCGATGAGCACGTTGCGGCGCGTGAGCAGCGACCCGCCTCGGGGCGCCGCTGCGGCGGCGGCCGCGTCGGCCTCGGCGAGGGCGGCGGGGTTCGTGTGGTGCTCGAGGGCCGCGACGATCTGGTCGGTGAGCTGGCCCTTGACCACGACGCCGAGCTCGCGCGACTTGCGGCCGCTGGAGCCGGAGCCCTCCAGGCCACGACGGTTGAGCATTGCCGAGCCGACATAGGCGTGGTCGTCCGCGACGATGATGTTGCCGTGCAGCGCCTTGGTCATGCGCTGGTGGACCGTCACGTCGACGCCGTTGTCGCGCGCGGTCTGCAGCAGCTTCTGGAACTCGGGCGAGTCGGTGCGCTTCACCGCGATGATCAGCCGGTGCCGCGCGTTCTCGATCATGTTGCGCATCTGCGGCGCCAGCTCGAGCACGCCCTGGGCCGGGTCGTTCATGTACACGCCGACCGCGGCAGCCTCCTTGGCCGCCCGCTGGAACGCCGCGGTGTCGCCGGAGACCGTGGTGCGCGTGAGCGCCTCGGCGCGACGGGCGGTCTCGCCGTTGACGGTCACGGCGAGGTCGAACCAGTCGTCGCGCTTGCCCTTGTTGGTGTAGAAGGCGCCGGAGGAGATGATCCCTCGGTCGCCGTCCGCGACCAGCATCTTGGCGTGGACCTTGTTGGGCATCTGGCCGTGCGGATGGATCACCGCACCGATGCGCTTGAGCATGCCCTCGTCGACCTGCCCCATGCCGAGGCGCTCGGGGTCGACCACGAACGCCTTGTCCCCAGCCGCGGACGCCTCGATCGCCTGGCTCGTGGGCTTGTGGTCGAGCAGGAAGAGCTCGCCGGAGAGGGTGTGCTTCGCGCTCCTCGCGACAGCGCCCACCTCCTCGAGCGTCGAGTGCAGGCCGACGATGAGTCGCCCTTCGGTGATAGCTCCGCCCAGTGCCAGTCCAGCCATGATCTCGTCCCCCTGGATGCCGCACCACGTGCTCCCCCCGGAGTCGCGCACGGCAAGTCGTCCTCGTCATCGGTGCATCGTGAGAACGGGTGCGCGTGTTTCGCCTCGCGCTTCATGCCATGATCGCCGCATGGATCGAGTGCGCGGCAGCAGGGTCATCGTCACCGGGAGCGCCGGCGGGTTCGGCGGCGCGCTGTGCACGGCGCTGCGCGCGCGTGGCGCGACGGTGGTCGGCCTGGACCTGCGCCCCGCGGGCGACGACGACATCGCGTGCGACATCACCGACGCCGCCTCGGTCGCGAGCGCGGTCGCTGCGGCGGTCGAGCGCCTGGGCGGGCTCGACGTGCTCGTCAACAACGCGGGCATCGGCACGGCCGGCACGCTGACGGATGCGGTGAACGAGCACGACCGCCGCGTGCTGGAGGTCAATTACTTCGGCACGTGGAACATGACGAGCGCCGCGCTGCCGCACCTGCTGGCGACCCGCGGGCACGTCGTCAACGTGGCGTCGATGCTGGCTTACGTGGCGCTGCCGCGGCTGGCCGCCTACAGCGCCAGCAAGCGCGGCGTGTGCGCACTGTCAGACACGTTGCGCGCCGAGCACGCCGACGACGGCCTGACCGTGAGCACGGTGTACCCGGGCTACGTCGCGACGGGGATCCACGACGAGCCGGGCAAGCGCACCGGCATGTCGCTGCACGGGCGCGTGGCGGAGGAGTCGGTCGAGCAGGTCGTGCGCGCGATGGTGCGCGCGATCGACCGCCACCCGCGTGACATCGCCACGAGCGCGCTGGGCACGATCCTGATGAAGCTCTCGCGCTGGACGCCGCGCCTGGTGGACCGGCTCGTGCTGCGCCAGTGGCGTGGGCAGGACATGGGCACACCCGCGGCGTGACGCACGTCCGCACCGTCATCGTGGGCGCCGGGTTCGCCGGCATCGCGATGGGCGAACGCCTGCGGCGACGCGGGGACGAGGACTTCGCCATCCTCGAGCGAGCCCCGCGCGTGGGTGGCGTGTGGCGCGACAACACCTACCCGGGCTGCGCCTGCGACGTGCCGTCGGACCTGTACTCGCTCTCGCGGGCACCGAACCCGGACTGGTCGCGCAGCTACTCGCCGCAGGCGGAGATCTTCGCCTACCTTGAGGCCGCGGTGGACCGGCTCGGCCTGCGTCCGCACCTGCGCCTCGCGACCGAGCTGCTCGAGGCAACGTGGGACGGCGCCGCCGCGCGGTGGCGGATCCGCACGTCGACGGGCGAGCTGACCGCGCAGTTCCTCGTGTCGGCGACCGGCCCGCTCACCGAGCCGGTCGTGCCGCAGCTGCCGGGCGCCGCGGACTTCGCTGGGCCCGCCTTCCACTCGGCCCGGTGGGACGCCAGCTTCGACGCGCGGGGCAAGCGCGTCGCGGTGGTCGGCACGGGCGCCTCGGCGATCCAGGTGGTGCCGGTGCTGCAGCGCGAGGCCGCGCACGTGGTGGTCGTGCAGCGCACGCCGCCGTGGGTGCTGCCGCACCCGGGGCACGAGGTCTCGGAGCGGAGGCGGCGGCTGAACCGGAGGTGGCCGCTGGTGCAGCGCATCGCCCGG
>JAOPYS010000013.1 GCA_025964465.1 Thermoleophilia bacterium | reverse complement strand
AGGCGGGTGTTGACCGGCATCTTGATCTTGGCGACGGGCTGGCCGACGATCGGCGAGCTGGCGTGCACGTTGAGCTCGATGATCTCGAGGTTCTCGTGCCGCAGGTTGAGCATGTTCACGACGCGGTGGTCGGGCACCTCGTGCTCGATGAGCGACAGGATGGACTGCGCCGCGCTCACGGTGAATCGCACGCCGAGCGCGTCGAAGTGCTCCTGGTTGCGCGGGTCGTTGACGCGGGCGATGCACTTGCCGTGCACGCCGTTGTCGCGCATCGTTCGCTCCTTGACGAGCTGCGCGATGACGATGTTGTCGTCGTCCTTGCCCGTCACCGCGACCACGAGGTCGGCGCGCCGGATGCCGGCCATGTCCAGCACGGCCAGCTCGGTGCCGTCGCCGTGCAGCACCATGTGCTCGTACTCGGCCTCGAGCTGCGCGTAGCGAGCCTTGTCACGCTCGATCAGGACCGTCTCGTACCCGAGCCCGGTCAGGGCCCGCAGCACGTTGTAGCCGACGACCCCGCCTCCGACGATGATTGCGTACACGTCGCGTCCCCTAGCCTTCGAGCCCGACGGTGGCCGGAGTCGGATCGACCGCGGCGATCATCTCGCCGATCGCACGCAGGGTCGGGCAGACCACCCGCAGCCCGCGCGCCTGGTAGAACGCCGCCTTGTCCGGGTCGAAGACCCGCACCACGACGTTGTCGACGCCGTAGCGACGCTGCGCGATCTGCGCGATGACGACGTTGATGTTGTCGTCGTCGGTCGACGCGATGAACGCGTCGGCGCCCTGGATGCCCGCACGCTCGAGCACGTCGGGGTCGAGCGCCTCACCGACGAAGAAGTCACCGGAGAAGTCGTCGCCGCCGAGCCGGATCAGCGAGTCGGGGTCGTTGTCGACCACCGACACGTGGTGCCCGGCCTGCAGCAGGGACGTCGCGATGGCGGAGCCGACGCGACCCGATCCGAGGATGATGACTTTCACCCGCGGGACCCTACTCCTCGGGGCGGGCGCTCGCTGCTGCGCGCGCCCGGATCGACTCGATGTGCAGCGAGCGCGCGCGGCGCAGCGACTCCTCCGGCAGCGACAGCACGACCACGTCGCACGGCGCGTGTCGCATCACGTAGGCGATGCACTTGCCGAACGGATCGTCGCCGGGCCGCTGCTTGCGACGCGTCGCCAGCAGCACTGCATCCGCGTCGCGCCGCTGCGCCTCCTGGCAGATCGCGCGGCCAGCCGCGCGGGCGCGCGCCACCGAGCTCGACAGGCGCAGGTCGAGCGTCGCCGCGGCATCGCGGATCTTCGACAGGCGGCGCATCGTGTGGCGCTCCACGTCCCCCAGCGGCGCGTCGAGCGGGTCCACCAGCGGCAGCTCGTGCACCATCATCACGGTCACCTGCGTCGGGCGCGGGTCGTCCGCGTCGAGCAGCTTGTGCGCGAGGCCCACCACCTCGGCGTCGCCCGCGCCGTAGAGCATGCCCGGCTCGGGGCGCACGGCGACGAGCAGCCGCCGGTAGGCGCGCGCGTCGATGTCAGGCACTACCAGCTCGCGCGGGTCAGCGCGGCGGGCGAGCGGCAGCCCGTGGGTGAGCCGGTACGTGGCGTAGGCCACGAACCCGAGGATCATCCACGCGAGCCCGACGACCCGCGCGGAATCGTGCGTGGCGATCACCAGCACCCACATCGCGAACGACGCGGTCGTGCCGAGCACGATCAGCACCGGCACGCGGCGCCCGCGGACCACGACGTTTCCGGGCGCGGTCCACGGTCGTTCGAGTTCGGGCTCCACCATCCGCAGCCGCAGGATGGCGAGGCCGGCGATGAACGCCGTGAACGTCGCACCGAACGCGTACACCTGCGCCAGCACCACGGCGCTGTCGCTCACCGACACCGTGACGGCGAGGAAGAGGAGCGCCACGCCGGTCAAGAGCGCGATCGCCCGGCGCGGCACGCCGGTGCGCCGGTCCGTGCTGAACAGTGCCGAAGGCGCCTGGCGGTGGCGCGCCATGAAATAGGCGGTGCGCCCCATCCCAGCCATCGCGGTGCTGGCCGCCAGCAGCAGCACGGACGCCGCGAGCAGCCCGAAGGTCGAGCGCATCGCGTACTCGAGCGCGGTAGGCAGGTCGAGCGCCTCCACGATGCCGATCACGGGGCGGTCGACCCAGCCGTCGGCCCGGCCGAGCGGGGTCGACGCCGCCTCCCCCGAACCCGTCACCGGCAGTGCATTGAGCGCCACGATGCCCATCGTCACGAACACCGCGACGCTCACCACGGCCGACCAGATGAGCGGACGCGGCACGTCGCGGCCGGGCGAGTCCAGCTCCTCCCCGAGGTTCGCCACCGTGTCCAGGCCAGTGAAGCCGATCATCGCGATCGGCAGCGCGAAGAGGATGCCGTGCCACGTCGGGGTCACCCCGATCTCGGTGTGTGCTGCGATCAGGTGCGGGTCGAACACGAGCGCGAATCCGAGCGCCGCGAGCAGCAGCTGCGCGCCGAGGGCGACGAGGGCGAGCATGATGCCCAGCTTCGCGCTGGCCCTCGTCCCGCGCAGCGCCAGCAGCGCCACGCCGACGATGAACGCGCCGGTCACGTACGTGTCGGCCGGCGACTTGAGCAGCCACGACATCCCGGGGATCGACCCGAGGTAGTGCACCGAGAAGTACGCGGTCAGCACGACGAGGATCAGGTAGTCGAGGATCAGCGCCCACGCCGCGAAGAAGCTGAACAGCTCGCCGAGCCCGCGCCGCGCGAACCCCGCGGCGCCGCCGGCCTGCGGCAACATCGCCGTGCCCTCGACGTAGGCGAGCATCGTCAGCAGGAACACCGTGCCGGTGACGACGAAGACGAGCGGCGTCAGCCCGAGCGCCTCGTCCGCGACGACGCCCAGCGCGACGAAGACCGCCATGACGAGGTTGACGAACAGCACGCTGGCGAGCTGGCGAAGGCCGACGCGTCGACGCAGGCCGCTCTCACGACGTTCAGCCACGGGGCCCTCCCCTCGTCAACATGCGCTGCAGGCGGATGCGCAGGCCACCGGCCAGCACGAGCCCCGGGCCGACGATGTGCCCGAGCACGAGGTGGTCGAAGCCCACGGTCTGCACGGCCTTGACGAAGACGGCGACGCCGAGCCCGACGAGCA
>JAOPYS010000460.1 GCA_025964465.1 Thermoleophilia bacterium | reverse complement strand
CGCTCGTCGTGTTCATCCTCGTCGGCACGGCGACCTTCGTGTCGCTCGGGTTCGCGGTGGCGAGCCTGATCCCGACGAGCGAGTCGGCCCCGGCGATCACCAACGCCGCCTACCTGGGGCTGATCCTCGTCACGGCCCTGCTGCACGAGGTGCACGGCATCCCCGACCCGATCAGCTTCGTGGGCAACGCGCTCCCGCTCACGCACCTGTTCGTGCCGATCCAGCACGCGTGGATCGGCCCGTGGCACGCGCGCGACTGGTGGAGCCTCCTCGCGCTCGCGGTGTGGGGCACGATCGGCGCGGTGTGGACCGCGCGCCGGTTCCGCTGGGAGCCCGCCGGCGAGCGCTGACCCCCCTCCCCGCGAGTATGAGGTAGATCGGCCCGCTCAGCGGGCCGCACGCCGGGTCAGTGGGAGGCGACGCTCGTGTCTCAGTGCGAGTGCGGCACGCGGGCGGTCTCGCCCTGCGCGCCCTCCCACGGCACGTGGCGCGTGTAGCGGTCGGACTTGAAGCGCAGCTCGAGGATGGCGGGCCACGTGTCGTCCTCGTCCAGCCCGTCGATGTGCTCGGCGGCCAGCGGCACCCACGCGCGCAGTGCGGCGTCCAGCGGCTCCAGCTCGGGGTCGTGCTGGCCTTCCTCCTCCTCGAGCGCGATCACCTGCGCCGCGCGCTGGCGCGCCACGTCATGCAGCCCGAGCCGCTCGCTGGAGGCGGGGTCGGCGAGGTAGCAGCACATGAGCAGCAGCGCCGGCAGGTGGCTGTTGTCGACGTCGGCCTCGGAGCCCACGGCCCGCAGGTGGCGCGCGCGCAGGTCGTCAAGCGGCGCCATCAGCGCGGGGCTCGGGCTGCCCGAGACGTGCGCGATGGTGTCGCCCGAGTCGCGCTGGAAGAACGCCACGCCGGGCTGGCCGCGCAGCACGTAGCGCGCGCCCGGCTCGTCGAAGGGCTCGATCGCCGCGTGCATCGGCACGCTCAGCTCGAGGACACGCGTCAGCAGCGCGTCGATGTCGGTGGGGTCGATCGGAGGCAGGGGCATCGGGAGCGATGATAGCGGCCACCGATCGTCCCTCGCACCGACGCGTGCTTACGGTCGGGCGGGGAATGACGATAGGGAGGAGAGATGAGCAGCACCCACACCGACATCGCGATCGTCCTGCTGCTGCTCGGCGGCATGGCGTTCTTCGGGCTCGCCATGCTCGGCGTCGTGCTGCGCATCGGCCCGCGACGCGGCGCCTTCAACCAGCCCGCCGCCGCCCTGCGTCGACCGGGCCGCGGGATGTTCGTCTCGATGTACGCGCTCGCCGCGCTGCACGTGGTGCTCGGCCTCGTCGCGGCGATCGCCGTGCCCGGCGGCGGCATCGGCGTGCTGCTCGTGCTGGTCGGGATGGCCGTCTTCTACGTGCTGTGCGCGCACAGCTTCGCGCTGGCCGCAACGCTCACGCGTCGAAGGGGTCCGGCGGCGCCGCCGCACTCGCACTCGCACTGATCCAGTCGAGCACGCCGTCGAGCGTGAAGTGCTCGTCGATCACCGCCACCAGCATCCCCAGGCCCGCCACCGTGCCGCGCTCGTCGACCCACGCACGCAGCAGCGCGCGCCGATCCGCCTCCGCCTCGCCGAGGATGAGCTCGCTGCGTCGTGCGCCCGAGGCCAGCACGTCGACCGGGGGGAAGAGCCCCGCCTGCATCGCCTCGGCGTCGAGGCGCCACTCGACGTTCCCCGTCCCGACGAGCTCGTGGAGGATCACCTCGTCCAGCTGCTGCGCGGTCTCCGCCTGAACCGTGGCGAGGATGGTGAGCGAACCCGCGGCCGCGTCGCCCGGCGCGCCCGCGCGTGCCAGCCCGAACAGGCGACGCAGCTCGCGCAGCGCGAGCTGGGGGAGGCCGCCGTCGAGCACGCGCCCGTCGGCTGCATCCATCGTCGCGGCGAGCGCGCGCGCCAGCGATCCCAGTGAATCCACCAGCACCGCAACGTGCCGGCCGGCAGCGGCATGCGCGGCGGCCTCGTCGAACGCCGATGTCAGTGCGACGTGCTCCTCGGGCCCGGCGGCGTCGCTCGACGTGCCGAACACCGACGCGCCCGGCACCTCCTCGCGCCACTCGGTGTGCTCCTCGACGGGGCGGTCCACGAGCAGCACGCGCAGCTCCATGTCCGGCACCGCCGCGACGAGCGCGTCACCGAGCCAGCGCAGGACCGAGGTCGCACCGGTGCGCGGCGGGGCGACCACGAGCCCGCGCTGGCCGAGCGCGAGCGGCGCGGCGAGCTCGAGCGGGATCGCCTGGCGCGGCCCACCCGACCGCGCGATCGGCACGTGGTGGTGCGGGAAGGCCGCGGTGACCGGCGCCTCGCTCACGCCGGCGTCGCGGTCGTCGGTCGCACCGCGTGCCCGAGGTGCAGCCACAGGTACGGCGAATCATGGTCGCTGCCGCGCGAGGCGGAGGAGTCCCACGGCTCCCCGGCCGGCAGGTCGGCGTTGCCGTGGCGCACCCCGGCGCGCTCGATCTCCGGGACCAGGCCGGGCGTGACGACGATGTGGTCGATCAGCTCGCTGCGTCCGTCGTAGACGTACGAGTAGCGCTCGCCCTCGGGCACGAGCGTCGCGGTCGCGTCGACCATCGTGGCCGCGCGACGCGGCCCGGTCAGGGCCTGCAGCGCCGCCGAGTCCTCCGTGTCGTTCATGTCGCCGAGCACGACCACCTCGCGGTCGGGGTGCTCGGCCCGCATGCGCTCGACCTCGCCGCGGAGGAACTCGGCCTGCGCGACGCGGATCGGCTCGGTCGGCAGCCCGTGCGGTGAGAACTTGGAGATCAGGTGGTTCACGATCACGGTGAGCTCGCGCGGCTCCTCGCCTGCACCTCCCGCGATGCGCAGGTCCACCGCGAGCGGCTCGCGGGCGAAGAGCGGCCCTTCCGCGCTCGCCCCGGCTGCGCGTACCGGCGCGAACACCGACTCCTCGCTGCGGCGCACGGGCGTGCGCTGCAGCTGCCGCGCCCCGAGCACCTCGATGCCGTCACCCCGGTACAGCAGCGCCGGGTTGATGCTGCGCGCGCCGTTGGTGGGCAGCAGCACGTAGCGGTAGCCGAGGCCGCGCAGCTCGGGGCGGGCGAGCAGGTCGTCGAGCACGCGGGTGTTCTCGACCTCCTGCATCGCCACCAGCTCGGGCGCGCCGAGCCGGTCGCGCACCGTCCCCGCCATCTTGGCGAGCTTGGTGCGGTACTCGTTGGGGCTGACGACCGGCTCCTGGATGGGGGAGGGTGCGTCGTCGGGATCGAAGAAGTTGAAGGCGTTGAGCGTGGCGATGCGCACGACGGGCCCACCGCTGACCCGCGCCATCCGTGCGTCGAGGCGCGCGAGGTCCGCCCGGGTGATCATCCCATTGCCGTCGAGGTCGGCCGCGTCAAGCGGGCCGGCCGCGACCTCGCCCACGCGACGCAGCAGCGCCGCGCGGTCGGTGGCCGTGAAGCGGTCGTCGCCGTCCAGGTCGCCGAAGGCGAGGGGGGCGTGGGCACCGCGCTCGAGCGAGGCGAACGAGCCGATCGGCTCGATCTCGAAATTGCCGTTGGTCACGCCGAGCGGGCCCTTCAACCCACCGATGCGATCGCCGACGACGAGTGGCACCTGTGGCCCCAGCTTGCCGTTGACGTGGATGTAGCCCGTGCGGTCGGGTGTGCTGCGCATCCGGCGCATGCCCTGCTTGCCGGCGTCCATCACGACGGCCTGCCCGTACACGTTGGTCGCGCCGACCACGAGCGCGTCGGGCAGGGCGACGACCATGCCCTCACGCGCCTCGAGGTACGCGGTGCGCGCCGCCGGATCCATCGGCACGTCGAGCGCCTCCGGCACGATCGCCGCGCGCGCCGACACGTGCCCGGCAACGATCACTCCGGCTGCCGCCGCGAGGGCGATCGACGTCATCCCGCCGCGCTCGCCAACGACCCCGGTGACGGTCGCCTTGGAACCGATCGACATGCCGGCGCCCCAGCCGGGCGCCCGGTCGCCGGCGCGCACGAACAGCGCGTCGCTCGTCGCAGCGTCACCGTCGCCGACCGGATCCTGCAGGAAGAACCCGGCGCCCGAGCCCGTCCGCGCGATGCCGGTCACGATGCCGGCCACGGTCACGACCTGCCCCGCCAGCGGTGACGCCGCGCCTGCACCCTGGACGATCGGAATCGTCGTCGCGACGGGCGCGTCGACGGTCAGGTCCGGGCGGAGGGTGCGCATCCGGACGATCCTCGCGCCCCCGCCCTCCCAGCGCGAGTCCGCACCCCGGTCACGGCCGCAGTCGCCCGCCTCCGCGGCCCCGCTTCCAGCCTGCGCGTCCTGTAGGCTGCTGCGACCTGCCCCGTTCGTCTAGTGGCCTAGGACGCTGGCCTTTCACGCCGGTAGCACGGGTTCGAATCCCGTACGGGGTACCT